>JALZOE010000571.1 GCA_030857325.1 Acidobacteriota bacterium | reverse complement strand
ATTTCCCTGTTTCCCGCAAAGGCGCAAAGCACGCAAAGAAAAGAAAAGCGTTTTTGCTGACTGGTTATTTTTGAGACGGCTTGTAAATACGTTAAATGAACGATAGAAATCGAATTAAAATCGCCCGAATCGAAAAGGATTTTTCTATAAACGAATTCGATAATAAAGATTGGCAAAAAGCAAAAGAAATCGAAGCTGGTAAATACTGGTCTGGCGAAATCGCGCCGAACGGCAGACATTTTAAAGCAAAACTTCTGTGGTCTGATGTGGCTTTGCATGTTCGTTTTCGTGCAAATCAATCTGAGCCTTTGATAATTTCCGATACGCCGAATTTAGAGAGCAAAACAATCGGACTTTGGGACAGAGACGTTTGCGAGATTTTTGTTGCGCCTGATAAAAATAATCTGCAAAAATATTTTGAATTCGAGATTGCGCCGAGCGGCGAATGGATTGATTTGAAAATTCAGCAAACGCCGAACGGACGCCAAACCGATTTTGATTACGATTCGGAAATGCAGTCGGCGGCGCGAATCGAAAAGGACAAAGTTTTGATGCAGCTTAAAATTGGCTGGAAAGCGTTCGGCAAAACTCCGAAGGCGGGCGACGTGTGGCGCGGAAATCTTTTCCGCTGCGTCGGAGCGGGCGAGACGCGCAGTTATCTGGCGTGGCAGCCGACTAGAACCGACGAGCCGAATTTTCACGTTCCCGAAGCGTTCGGCGAATTTGAATTTAGTGAATAGTGAATCGATGAATCGTAAATCGTAAATCGTAAATTGTTAAAATCAGTGTTGTCGTGATTAAAGAATTTCTATTCGCCATTGACGATTTACGAACAAAAAATGCTTGACCGGATTGACTGGAAAATTTTGAAAGAATTGCAGGAAGACGGGCGAATTTCTTACGCCGCGCTCGGTCGCGTCGTCGGTTTGACGACGCCGGCGGTTATCGAGCGCGTTAGAAAGCTAGAAGATGCGGGAATAATTACGGGTTATCGGGCTGAAATCGATGCGGGACGAGTCGGTTTGCCGATTACGGCGTTCATTCGGATGAGCATTTCCGGCGTCGATTACAGTCATATCATCGAAGTCGCAAATAATTCGGTTGAAGTTCTCGAATGTCATCGCGGCACGGGCGGCGATTCGTTTATTATGAAAGTCGCCGTCTCGAACGTCGAGCATCTTCAGAATCTGATTGATAAATTGACGCCTTACGGTATTACGACGACTTCGATTGTCCTGTCTTCGCCCGTCAAGCGGCGCGCAATCGAGCCGCATAAAAACTCCTGAATTTCAATTGTTAAACTTAAGCGTATTTTCGCGAAAGACTTTCAATATCGTTTAATAATCCATCGGTTTCTCAAATTCCACGCGGTAAAAAATGTCTTCCAATTTCAAGCGGCTGTCGATTGAATCGACAATGAATTCCTGCTCCAAACCTTTATAAATAAAATACTTCCAACTGCCGTCCGTTTGGCGAATAAAATGTTCGACGATCGGTTTGTCCTGCGAGACGAGAATGTAATCGGTTAGGGTTGGATTCCAGAGCTGGTAGCGATGAAATTTTTCGCCGCGGTCGAATGTTTCGGTCGATTCGGAGAGAACTTCGATAATCACCTGCGGATTGAGAACTACATCCTGAAATTCGTCGTGATATTCGGGTTCGCCGCAGATAACGACAATATCCGGGTAAGAAATCATTCCTTTAACGAGCGGGCGTGTGACGGGAAACATTCCGCTGCGAACTTTTGTGTCCTTAATGCGCCCGCGACAATTTGAGTCGCGCAACTGCATATATAAAAGACCGGTCATATTCATACAAATATCGTCGTGCGCGCCGCTCTCGCCCGCCATCGCGTAAATTTCGCCGTCGAAAAATTCGTGGCGCTCGTCTTCTGTGCGGTCGATTTTCAGGTAATCTTCAACCGTGAATAAAGGTTTTGTTTTTGCTAACGCCATATTTTCACCGGTTTCGATATTACCAAAATTTTGCGACTTTCGATTATAAATTCGGCACAGCGAACGTGATTTGCTACAAACGTCTGCCCGCGTCTTTCAACAGTTCGTAGCCTTCCGAACGAGCCACGAATGTTGCCGCCGTTAAATCGCCGACGACGTTTAGAGTTGTGCGGCACATATCGAGAATTCTATCGACGCCGAGAATAATGGCAATCAGCGCTGGATTGACGCCAATCATCGCTAAGATTCCGATGATAAACGG
>JALZOE010000570.1 GCA_030857325.1 Acidobacteriota bacterium | reverse complement strand
AAATCCTTCACAAGTCTCAAAGTCGCCGCGCAAAATTTCGACTTTTCGTAAAATATTGGAAACGGCGCGAAGATTAGTTTCGTCAAAAATTCCGGGTTGCGCGTATTTTCCGAAAGGCACGTTAAAATAAAGTTTTGAATTTGTGCGATATAAGCCGTTAAAACAAGTGTGATTCAAGAATATAAATTGCGCCGCCCGCTTAATCCAATCAGAACGAAAATGAGTAAATTTTATTTCCGTTCTGTTTTGATTGAATAAATTTCTTTGTTCGTAAAAAAAAACTTCTCTATTTTCTTCGGTTTGCGAAAGAAATCTTTTTTTGATTCGGTTTAATTGTTCAATCAAACCTTCGACATCTTCTTTAACGGTTTTATAAACGACAAGAAGCTCGTCGTTAATATCGGATATTATTATTTCTTCGAGATTATAAAACTGTGAAAGATAAAAAAATACAGCGCCGCCAATAAACGGTTCGATGTAGCGCCTTATTTTTCCGATTCCCAATTCAACCGGCAGACGGTTTTGTATTTCAGGAAGAAGTTGAGTTTTTCCGCCCGCCCATTTGAGAAAAGGTTTTGCGCGTGTGCCGACAAGCTGCATAGTTTGAAAATTCTATCACGGATTTACTCCTTCAAGATTCCGCGTGAGATGACGATGCGCTGAATCTCGCTCGTGCCTTCGTAGATGGTTGTGATGCGGGCGTCGCGGTAGTATTTTTCGACGTTGTAGTGGCGTGAATAACCGTTGCCGCCGTGAATTTGGATGGCTTCGGCACAGACTTTGTTGGCGTTCTCCGACGCGTAGAGTTTCGCCATTGAAGCGTAAACGCCGGTTTGTTTGTGGTCGGCGTCTTTCATCGCGGCGGCGCGTAAGGTCAACAGGCGCGCGACTTCCGTTTCGGTCGCCATATCCGCGAGTTTGTGCTGGATTGCCTGAAATTCGGAAATCGGTTTGCCGAAAGCAATTCGGTCTTTCGAATATTTTATTGATTCGTCGAGCGCGGCTTGCGCGATGCCGTTCGACAGAGACGCGATGCCGATTCTGCCGTTGTCGAGGCTGCCGAAAGCGACGCGCATACCGCCTCCGACGCCGCCCAAAACATTTTCTTTCGGGACGCGCACGTCAACTAAGCTCATTTCATTTGTTTGCGAAGCGCGCTGTCCCATTTTGTGTTCGTGCGATGCAACCGTAAAACCGTCTGTGCCGCCTTCGACGACGAACGCCGTGATTTCCTTTTTGCCGTCGCGCTCGCCCGTTACCGCCATTACGATGAAAACTTCGGCTTGCGCGCCGTTCGTAACCCACGCTTTCGTGCCGTTTAAAACGTAAAAATCGCCGTCTTCGACCGCTCGCGTTTTCAAACCCGTCGCGTCGCTTCCGGCTTGCGGTTCGCTAAGGCAAAACGCGCCGAGTTTTTCGCCTTTAGCCAGCGGAACGAGATGTTTCTGCTTTTGTTCTTCAGTTCCGAAACTCAAAATCGGATAACAGCAAACCGAATTCGTTACCGAAACGATGACGGCGACGGACGCGTCGGCGCGAGCGATTTCTTCCAATGCAAGCGCGTAGGAAACCGAATCGAAACCCGCGCCGCCGTATTCTTCGGGAATAATCATTCCGAGCAAACCCAATTCGGCTAAACCGTCAATTTGTCGGCGCGGAAATTTTTCGGCTTCGTCGTATTCGCGGGCGACGGGCGCGATTTCGTTGCGGGCAAATTCGCCAATCGAATTCCGCACCATTTGCTGTTCTTCCGTTAAGTCGAAATTCATAAGAAACACTGATATTTTTTTGGATTTACGAAGTTTAACTATAAGAAAATGCAACTTGAAAAACAAACGAGTGCATCTGGGATAATTTCAATAAATATTTTTATTTTCGATTGGTATGTTATTTGCTCAGACAATCAATAACTGAAATTAGTGTAGCAATATGATTCAGAACAAAAATTATTTGGAGGTAAAATTATGCAAGGTCCATTACGAGCGATTTTAGCGGGCGCGGCGGCGTGGAAATTAGGCGGCGGTATTTTTTCGATGATTATTATTTTTCTGCTGGCTTATTTTCTGCTCGGCAGTTGCTGATAATCAAGAGAATTTTTTATAAAACTGTTGAAAGTCAAAAAAACGAAATCGAGTTTTCACATCTCGATTTCGTTTTTTATTTTTTAAAGTAATGCGTAAATTTACGAAGCCGCCTGCGAAGCGTTAAACATCAGCAGTTC
>JALZOE010000569.1 GCA_030857325.1 Acidobacteriota bacterium | reverse complement strand
GTTGTCGCCATACGCTTTAGCGGAATCGAATTTATCACGCTCGCCTTGTAGCTTTCGTCTTCAAAAACCGGGCGCACCATCGCCGTTTCAATCCAGCCGGGCGCTACGCAGTTGACGCGGATTTTCGGGCAAAGTTCGCTTGCCAGCGCTTTGGTAAATGAAATCTGCCCGCCTTTCGACGCCGCGTAGTTTGAATAATTGGCTTCGCCGCGCTGTCCGGCGGTCGAAGAAACCAGCACAATCGCGCCGCTCTCACGTTTTTTCATCGCGGGAACGCAAGCCTTCGTCATCGCCCACGCCGCTTTCAGATTCGTATTCAAAACCCGATTCCACAATTCTTCCGACATTTCCTCAATCGGCGCGCCTTCCCAGATTCCGGCGTTCAAAACCAGCAAATCAATGCGTCCGAATCGTTCGATTGTTTTGTTTGCGATATTGTGCGCCGCCTGCCATTCGGACACGTCGCCCTGCACGGCAAGAGCGCCGACGCCGAGATTTTCACACGCCGTAACCGCTTCGTTCGCTTCGGTTTCACTTTTCAAATAATTGACGACGACATTCGCGCCCGATTCCGCCAATCGCATCGCTGTTGCGCGTCCGACGCCGCGACTCGCGCCCGTAACGATTGCCGTTTTGCCTTGAAAAAGATTATTGGGAAGTTTCGTTTCGACAGGTTTTTCGCTCATAAAATTTATTTTAGCCACGAATTACACGAATTGCACGAATAATTTTTGTTTTTCTCGTTCGTGTTATTTGTGTAATTGGCGGCTAATTTCTAATATGTGTTTAATAATGAATGACTCAAACCTCTTGGAAAATCAGCCAATCGCGTGGACGCCGACCGCGGACGTTATCGAACGCGCTCAACTGACGCGCTTTATGAAACAAGTCAATGTTTCGACTTTCGACGAGCTTTACCGATTTTCGATTGAAAACGTCGAACGATTCACCGGCGAAGTTTTGAAGTTTTTAGATATAAAATTCAATCCGCCCGTTGAAAAATTGCTCGACACATCCGACGGCGCGGCGTTTCCGCAGTGGTGCGCCGGCGCGGGTTTGAATATTACGGAAATGTGTCTCGACCGTTGGCAGACGGACGAAATGAAAGACCAGCCCGTGATAATTTGGGAAGGTGAAGAAGGAAATATAGAAACCTTGACCTACGCCGAACTTTTTGAACAGGTTCAGATGTGCGCGATGGGCTTGCGCGCCGATAATTTCGGAAAAGGTGATGCAATCGGCATTCATCTTCCGATGATTCCCGAAACAGTCGTCGTGCTTCTTGCAATTAACAGAATCGGCGCGATTGCCGTTCCGGTTTTTTCCGGTTATGGCGTTGAGGCAATTGCCAGTCGGATGAACGCTGTCGGCGCGAAAGCACTGTTTACAATTCGTCACTTTTCAAGACGGGGAAAAAGGATTCATACCTCTCAAATAGCTTATGAAGCCGCCGCCAAATGTCCGACTATAAAAGAAGTTTACTCCATAGATGAAAGCTACAAAAAATTTGTCACTAATACAAAACCCAGATACGAAGAAGCAAAGAAACAACGCGCGGAATACGAAAAACTGCCGGACAAAGAAAAAGGCGATTATCGTAGCAAAAAAAAAGCGGAGAGACAGATAAAAGAAAAAGAGTTTTTTGAGCAATTGATTAAGCGATTGGAAGAAAAAAACGTCCCGAAAGAAGAAATCGCAAGAATTAGGCGAGAAGAGATTGCTGGCAGTCATCGAGAGAGTTCCGTAATAAGAATCAGTGATAACGAGTCAGTAATATTACCGGGCAAACCCGAAACAAAGCCTTATCCATATAAATTTAAATCGGCATCTTGGAGAAGATTGCTTAGAAGCGATAAAGATGAGACGAATTTCTCTTTGTCTTTAGAGCCAACACTCGCCGAAGACCCGCTCATCATTCTTTACACCAGCGGCACGACGGGCAAGCCGAAAGGCATCGCGCACACGCATTGCAGCTTTCCGGTAAAAGCGGCGCAGGATATGGCTTTCGGCACGGATGTCGGACGCGGCACGCGCATTTCGTGGATCACCGACATCGGCTGGATGATGGGACCGTGGCTGATTTACGGCGCGCTTCTGAACGGCGCGACGATTTGCATCTACGACGGCGCGCCCGATTTTCCCGCGCCCGATAGAATGTGGGAATTCGCCGCGAAACACAAAGTCGAAATTCTTGGAATCTCGCCGACCTTGGTTCGCACGCTC
>JALZOE010000568.1 GCA_030857325.1 Acidobacteriota bacterium | reverse complement strand
GCAGTCGATTGAAAACTTCCTCGGTTACTTGAACGACGAAATCGTTACGATGTCAACGCCGGAAAAATTTTCCCTGCTCGATTTTGAACAGCTTTCCGATTCGATAGCGATGACCAAACAGATGCTCGACGCGACGGCGGATTCGGTCGGCGCGCTCGATTCCTACAACCGCGAAATCGGCAATTACGAATTGCTGCCTAACTCAAATTCCTAAGAAACTAGTTTGAAAAGTCGCGCATTGTATAAGAGTAAGGCGAAGAAATGGGACGCGAACCAACGCCGATTAAGCGGATTAACGAGGATATTTTTTATAAATCCGCATAAGTCCGCCGAAATCGGCTAACATCCGCGTCTCGTTTTTTCTTTGCAAACAGCTTCTAAATAATCGTTCCGTCCTGAACGACGGCGTTTTTCGGAACGATGATAATGCCGTCGCGAATGTGAAAACAGCCATTGGCGTCGTCGAAAGTTTCGATTTCGTCTTTATTTACCAGTCGCACGTTTTTGCCGACGCAGGCGTTTTTATCGATAATTGCGCCGGAGATAACGCTGTTTTCGCCGATGCCGATGTGCGGTCTGCTGCGGGCGACGTTAATTTGAATTTCCTCGAACGATTCAAAAAAATCAGCGCCCATAATAATCGAGTTTTCTATGCGAACTCCGTAATCGATGCGGCTTCTCAAACCGATAATCGAATTTCTGGCGTAAACTCCGTTTAAGATACAGCCTTCGCTGACCATCGAATTGTCGATGTCGCAATTGTGCAGTTTCGACGGCGGCAGATAACGGCTGCGCGTGTAAATCGGAGCTTCGGTGTCGAAGAAATTAAATTTCGGCAAGGGCGACGCCAAATCGAGATTCGCCTGGTAAAAAGCGCGAATCGTCCCGATGTCTTCCCAGTAATCTTTAAAGAAATGCGCCTGCACGTTTAATTTTTCAATCGCCGCCGGAATAATTTCGCCGCCGAAATCAAAGCGGTTTTTGTCTTCGTTGAGCAAATCGACAAGGTGTCTGTAATCAAAAACGTAAATGCCCATCGACGCTAGAAACGGGCGTTTTTCGGCTTCGGCGGCGGTCAGTCCGAAGTGCGTCGTATCGACGCGCATCGATTCGAGCGCGTCGCCCTTCGGCTTTTCCTTAAACTCGACTATTTTTCCTTTCGCGTCCGCTTTCAAAAGTCCGAAATCGGTCGCTTCCCGCGGCAGACACGGCACGACAGAAACGGTTATATCGGCGTCGGTTTCAAAATGCCGCGCCAGAAATTTGCGGTAATCCATTCTATAAAGATGGTCGCCGGAGAGAATCAAAAGCGTATCGATTTGCAGCTCGCGCAGGTGAGGCAGAATTTGTCGAACAGCGTCCGCCGTGCCTTGAAACCACTGCGGCGAATCGGCGCGCTGTTCCGCCGCGAGAACTTCGACAAAGCCGCTCGAAAAGCTCGAAAAACGATAAGTGCGCGAAATGTGTCGGTTGAGCGACGCCGAATTATACTGCGTCAGAACAAAAATCTGCGTTACGGCGGAATTTATGCAGTTGGAAACCGGAACGTCGATTAAGCGATATTTTCCGGCGAGCGGAACGGCGGGTTTCGAGCGTTCCTGCGTCAGCGGAAAAAGTCGTTTACCTGCTCCGCCGCCTAAAATCACCGCGACAATATTATCGTATTGAGCCATATTTTTTATAAAAAAACGATTTGTTCGCGCGTTTATAAAGCAGAAATCAGCGCTTTTTGTATGCTATTCAGCATAGCCGCATTCATTATTTAATATCAAGCGTTATTTAGTCGCGGATTAACATCTTTGACATTTACAACTCGGCGTGTTAATTTTCCGACAGTTTTATCGAAATAAATTTTGTGTTTCGATAAAACTGTCGGAAACGTTCTTTTTCAATCTAAAACGCTTGCGATTATCGCTTTTCTAGAAAAGCGATAAAGGGGAAGTCGGGTGAAAATCCCGCACGGTCGCGCCACAGTAAACGGAAAGTTCAAAGTCCAAAGTCCAAAGTCCAAAGTCCAAAGTCAATAATTGATTTTAACTTTGAGCTTTGAACCTTAAACCTTAAACTCCCCAAAAGTCTGGAAACCTGCCCGCAAGTTTTTTTAGCCGAAAATGTCTCGCGTCAAGACATCTGGCTGATTCGGTGTTTTTTTTCTCCTTATTGTGTGTAAAAAGTCCTGCCCGTTTCCGCTTCCGATGTTTTGAAGCGGAAACGGGCAGGACTTTTT
>JALZOE010000567.1 GCA_030857325.1 Acidobacteriota bacterium | reverse complement strand
CGGCGATAATCAGAACGCCAAGCCGAAACCGGCGGGAAGTCCGGTAACGACGGCGGGCGGGCGCGTTCTTTTCGGCGGGCGCGGCATTGAGCCGGATTTAAAAGTGCCGGCGCTTGCGTTTACGCCGTTAAGAGGGCGAATCAACGAAGCGGCGTTTTTATTTGTCCGCCAGCTTGTCGCCGGGCAAATAAAAGGCTTTGAATCTTACAAAGTCGAAAAACAGAATTACAATCCGATTGTCGCGCCCGGCGATTTCCAGACGAACGATAAACTGCTCGACGCCTTTCGCGCCTTTACCGTCAAGGACAGCGCCAACGGTTTGACGCCGGAAAATATCAACAGCCAGCTCGATTACACCAAAACGCGCCTGCGCGAGGAAATCGCGACGGCAAATAATTCGACCGAAGCCGGACAACAGGTTTTACTCGAAACCGACCCGCAGGTTCTAAAGGCGATTGAATCGATTCCCGAAGCAAGAAAATTAACCGGAATTTACACGACGAGTAAATAATGGAGAATAATTGCGTAGAAAAGAAGCGGCGCAAACTGTTGCGCCGCTTCTTTTTTAATCGGCGAGTCGATAAATTCCGCTGTCGGCTTATTCACGTTTTCGATTTGATAAAGTAAAATAACTTTAGTTTAAATTATGTATAAACAAATCGGTGTCATAACAGGAGGAGGCGACGCTCCCGGATTAAACGCGGTAATACGGGCGATTGTGCGGACGGCGACCGGCGAATTCGGGATAAAAGTCGTCGGGATTGAAAACAGTTTTGAAGGTCTTATCGGCGAAATTCAGACGATGAAGCTGACGACCAAAGCCGTCAGCGGAATTTTGCCGCGCGGCGGAACGATTTTGGGGACGAGAAACACGGGCAATTTTTGTAAATTTGTAAATGGTCAGATGGTTTTCCCGGACGAAGTTATCCGGGCGGGAATCGAAACACTCAAAACTCTCGAAATAGAAGCGCTTATCGTCATCGGCGGCGACGGAACTTTAGCTATCGCGCAGGAATTTTATAAGCGCGGTTTTCCGGTTATCGGCGTTCCGAAAACCATCGACAACGATTTGGCGGCGACCGAATTGACGTTCGGGTTTATGACGGCAATCGACATCGCCACCGAAGCGCTCGACCGCCTGCACACGACCGCCGCTTCGCACGACCGCGTGATGATTTTAGAGGTTATGGGCAGACATACCGGCTGGATTGCTCTGCACGCCGGACTCGCCGGAAGCGCCGACGTTATTTTGATACCGGAAATTCCGTTTTCTTTTGAATCGATGGCGAGAAAAGTTTCGGCGCGCGAGAAAAGCGGCTCGCGTTTCACCAATATCGTCGTCGCCGAAGGCGCGATGGAAGTCGGAAAAAGCGAAATCTACAAAGATGTCGGCGACACGTCGAGCGCGCCCAGGTTGGGCGGCGTCGGCGATTACGTCCGCCAGAGAATCGAAGAAATTACCGGCAAGGAAGCGCGCTGCGTCGTTCTCGGACACTTGCAGCGCGGCGGCTCGCCCAACGCGTTCGACCGAATGCTCGGCACGAATTTCGGCGCGTGCGCGGTTCGCGCTCTGGCAAACGGCGAAAACGGAAAAATGGTCGCGCTCCAGGCAAACAGCATCGTTACCGTGCCGCTTTCCGAAGCCATTACAAATATCAAAAACGTCAACGCCGACGGACAGCTTATCCGCACGGCGCGCGACATCGGCATTTCTTTCGCCGCGCCTAAGAAAAACAAAAGTTTGTAGAGTTCGTGGAGTTTGTAGGGTTCGTAGAGTAAAAGAAAATTCCTCTGACTCTACGAACTCCATAAACTCTACAAACTCTACAAACTCTATTAAACTAAATTTATGGAAGCAGTCAGAAAAAAACTACAAACGGAACTCGACGACCTTGAGGAAGAATTGCATTTTAAGTTGCCGAAGGAAATCTCAAGGGCGCGTGAGTGGGGCGATTTGAAGGAAAACGCCGAATATAAAGCGGCGATGGAGCGGCAGTCGATGGTGCAGGCGCGGCTTATGCAGGTGCGCCAGCGTCTGAGCGAAGTCGAATCGATAGACATTTCAAAACTTCCGACCGACAGCGTTGCCTACGGCTCGAAAGTTGTTTTGTATGATGTCGAAAAAGATGAAGACATAACTTACAAACTCGTTACATCCGAAGAAAGCGACCCGGCAAACGGTTTGATTTCAACGGTTTCGCCAATCGGTCAGGGTTTGATGGGCAAAGAAGAAGGC
>JALZOE010000566.1 GCA_030857325.1 Acidobacteriota bacterium | reverse complement strand
CTCCCGTGAGAATTGTTTTTTTAGTATTAGTTCACACAAATATACATCAGCTTATAATTTTGTATTTTACATTTTTAATTTTAAACTCTTTCCAGCGCGGCGCGGCTCATCTCCTGCATCGGCGCGTCTTTTCCCGTCCAGATTTCAAATTGTTTCATTCCCTGCGCGACGAGCATCGCCAAGCCGCCGATTGTCGGAACATTCGCTTTTCCGGCTTCCTTTATAAATTTTGTTTCAAACGGGTTGTAAATTAAATCGTAAACGAGCTTGACGCGCTCGATTTGCGGGGCAATCGCGGGCGTTTCGTTTTCGAGCGCGCCTTTCATTCCCAAAGGCGTCGCATTGACGACAATATCGAAATCGTTGAAATCGGTTTTCGGTTTTCGGTTTTCGGTCCTGGCAAGTTCTTTTAATTTGATTCCGAATTCTTCCGCCAGACTTTCCGCTTTTTCAGGGTTTCGCGCAAAAATCGTAACGATTGCAACTTCGTTCTTTAGCGCGTAAATTGCCGCGCGCGCCGCGCCGCCGTTTCCTAAAACCGCGACTTTTACACGTCTTAAATCGCCGTAAGCGTTTTTCAAAGGTTCGATAAAACCGGCGGCGTCGGTATTAAAGCCGCAGAGTTTGCCGTTATCGATTTTCACAGTGTTGACCGCGCCGATTTTTCGCGCCGTTTCGTCGCTACTGTCCAAGTATTTGATAATCGCCTGTTTATGCGGAATCGTAACGGAAAAACCTTTTAAGTTCCATTCGATTTCGCGCGTTTCGGGGCGAGCGAATCGTTTGACGAATTCGTCGAGATTTTTGACTTCAAACGGAATATACACGCAGTTCAGCTTATGAAACCGAAAAGCCGCGTTGTGCATAAACGGCGAGAGCGAATGCGCCACGGGATTGCCGACAATACCGTAAACTTCGGTCTGTTCGTTTAATTTTTTAACGCGGTAAACGTCAATCATATCCCGCGCCGTGATTTGTCCCGGCGCTGTTTCATTGCCCGCGTCGAGCGCCGCGTAAGTCAAAGGCGCGCCGTGCGCCAAGCCCAAAATCCGCGTCCATTTTCCGGCTTCGCCCATAGCGATTGGAACGATTTGTTTTTTGTCCGTTTTAGATTTTTCGAGTAAATTCCAAACTGCGAGCGAATCGGAAATATCGTCGGCTTGAACGGCGATTTTCAGGATGTCGGCATTTGTTAAAGTTTTGCCGGTATTATAAATTGTCGCTAAGTTGTCGGGAACGCCCGCAAAATCGTGGAATGAGAAAATCGATTTCGTCGATTTGAGATTAAAAATAGACTTCAAATCAAACTCGAAATCCGCATACAAGTTTTCAAGATTGTTGTTCCAGAAGAAAGATTCCCAAAATTTAACCCTTTCGGTAAAAGTCAATTCGCGCTTTCCGCCTTGTTCCTGCGGGCGAAAAGTCGCCAGCAGGAATTTTGAGATTTCGAGGTTTTTTACTTTTAACAGCGCGTCTTGAAGCTCGTTTTTCTCTAAACAATCGAAACGCAGTTCTACAACGTCGGCGATTTCCGTCGCGCGATTGATATTTTCGATAAATTCGTCGGACGTTTCGGCGCAGACTGAAACGCAGATTTTTCCGTTGTTCATCCGGTTAATTTTTGAGTTTGGGATAACGGAAAGATTGCCGCAATCAGCAGCGCGATGACGCCGAAAGCGGTTAAGATTACAAGAACGGTTTCACTGCCGCCGAGGTTGACAGCGATTGCCGTCAGCGCCCACGCGATTGCCAGAGCGTAAGCGGCGGTCGAAAGTTTCAGGCGAATTATAATACCTGAAATCACGGCGGCGGCGATTAAAATCGAAGCCCAAACGGTCGTCGCCGAACTCGACAAACGAACATCCGAATAAACAAGCGCGACGGTGAAATTGAGAATCGCCGCGACGGTTATCCAGCCGAAGTAAAGTCCGAAGGGAACGCGTGCAATCCAGGTTTCCGCCGCCGCTTGTTTGTTTTGCAAAGCGGAATTTATAAAAACGAGCGTGCCGAGCAGAACGAATATTACCGTCAAACTCGCCCAAATCAATTCGTGATGCCAGAGATAAATCCAGACGCAGTTTGCCGCGCAGCTCAAGACGTATAAAATGCGAATTTTGCGAAATCGCGGATTTTGGGTTTGCGACGGCAGAGCCTGATAAATGCTGAAAATTATTAGTCCGAGATAAATCAAGCTCCAAATTCCGAAAGCGTAACCGGCGGGCGTAATAATCGTCGGG
>JALZOE010000144.1 GCA_030857325.1 Acidobacteriota bacterium | reverse complement strand
GTCGCAATCCAGACGGCGCGAAACTCGCGCGCCGGTTCGGGCGGCATTCGAGAATGCGCCGAAAGACACAAAATCAACAAACAAATTACGGCGTATAATACTTTCAAAATCGATATTTGCCGGCGAATAATCTGCGCGCAAATGAATACGGCGACTTTAATATACAAAAAATATACAAAACAAAAAAGGATTGATATTTGAAAAAAGAAAAGCATCGAGTTGAAATTTACTTTTGAAGATCCCGCAAATTTATAAAAAGGAGAATCAACTCAATAGACATTCACTCGTCGGGAGCAAATACCAGATGCAAATTTAACTTGAAATTTTGCGCCAATCAAGTTCGCGCGCCCGAAAACGTTTTGCCGGATACAAAAGAGAATGTAATATAAACCTGATTTTACACAAACCGCGATGCACAAAATAAAAAATTATATAAACGGGCGGTTAGTCGCGCCCGCTTCCGGCGATTATCTCGACAATCGAAATCCGGCGACGGGCGAAGTTTATTCGCTGATTCCCGATTCGGACGCCCGCGATGTCGAAGCCGCCGTCGAAGCCGCGAAAACCGCATTTTCCGTTTGGTCGAAAACGAGCGCTGAGCAGCGACACGATTGTTTAATGCGCGTCGTCGCTTTGATTGAACGCGATTCGGACCGACTCGCCGAAGCCGAAAGCGTCGATAACGGCAAGCCGGTTTCATTAGCAAAAGCGGTCGATATTCCGCGCGCCGTCGCCAATTTCAAATTCTACGCGACCGCCGCGATGCACACAGCAACCGAAGCGCACGAAATGGTCGGTCAGGCGATAAATTACACGCTGCGCCAGCCGCTCGGCGTCGTCGGCTGTATTTCGCCGTGGAATCTGCCGCTTTATCTGTTTTCGTGGAAAATCGCGCCCGCGCTCGCCGCCGGTTGCTGCGTCGTCGCCAAACCTTCGGAAATTACGCCGATGACGGCTTATCTTTTATCGAAACTCTGTATCGAAGCCGAACTTCCCGCCGGAGTTTTGAATATCGTTCACGGCTTGGGCGCAAAAACGGGCGCGGCAATCGTCGCGCACAAAGACGTGAAAGCGATTTCGTTTACCGGCGGCACGAAAACCGGACAGGATATTGCCCGCATCGCCGCGCCGATGTTCAAAAAACTCTCGCTCGAACTCGGCGGAAAAAACCCGAACATCATTTTCGCCGACTGCGATTACGAAGAAATGCTCAAAACAACCGTGCTTTCCTCGTTCTCGAATCAAGGTCAGATTTGTTTATGCGGTTCGAGAATATTCGTCGAACGCCCGCTTTACGAGCGATTCAAAACCGATTTCATCGAGCGCGTCGAAAGATTAAAAATCGGCGACCCGTTAGAAAATGAAACAAACGTCGGCGCGGTCGTCTCCGAACAGCATTTGGAAAAAGTTCTGTTGTATATCGAGTTGGCAAAAGAAGAAGGCGGCAAAATTCTGCTCGGCGGAAATCGTCTAAAACCCGAAGGCAGATGCGCCGACGGTTATTTTGTCGAACCGACAATCGTCGAAAATCTCGCTCACGACTGCCGCACCAATCAAGAGGAAATTTTCGGCGCGGTCGTTACAATCACGCCGTTCGACACCGAAACGGAAGTTTTAAATTACGCCAACAGCGTCGAATACGGTTTGTCGGCAACCGTCTGGACGGAAAATCTTTCGCGCGCCCATCGCGTTGCCGAACGGCTCGAAAGCGGAATTATCTGGATAAATTCGTGGCTGCTGCGCGATTTGCGAACGCCGTTCGGCGGAATGAAACAATCGGGCGTCGGGCGCGAAGGCGGTTTTGAAGCATTACGATTTTTTACCGAAGAGAAAAATGTCTGCATCAAGATAAATTTTTGAGATTTATTAACAAAAAAATCCGCCCTTAAATTTATAGAATTATGAACGAAGAAAACATCGTCAATTCTTCCAAAGCGCCCGAACCTGTCGGACTTTACCCGCACGCCCGGCGCGTCGGAAATCTACTGTTTTTGTCGGGCGTCGGACCGAGAGAAAAAGGAACAAAGAAAATTCCGGGCGTCGAACTCGACGAAAACGGTGAAATTGTTTCCTACGACATCGCGGCGCAGTGCCGTTCGGTGTTTCGGAATGTAAAATATATTTTGGAAGACGCCGGTTCGAGTTGGGAAAAGATTGTTGACGTAACGGTTTTTCTGACGAATATGAAAGACGATTTTCAAACGTATAATCGAATTTACGCCGAGTATTTTGCGGAAAATCAGCCGTGCCGGACAACGGTGGAAATCAGTAAACTGCCGACGCCGATTGCGATTGAGTTAAAAGTTATCGCAACGATTGATTGAGAATCGCGTATTTTGCGGGTTAAAATAAACATTATGCCAATACAAAAACCTTTTAATTTCAAAAAATGGATTGACGAGAATCGACATCTGTTAAAACCGCCGGTCGGCAACAAATTGGTTTACGAAGACGCGGAATTTATCGTGCAGGTCGTCGGCGGACCCAATTCGCGCAAGGATTTTCATTACGACGAAGGCGAGGAATTCTTCTACCAGCTCGAAGGCGAAATTCTCGTCAAAGTTCAGGAAGACGGCAAAGCGGTTGACGTTCCGGTGCGCGAAGGCGATATATTTCTGCTGCCGCCGCGCGTTCCGCATAACCCGATTCGCGGCGCAAACACCGTCGGACTCGTCATCGAACGCCAGCGGCGCACGGGCGAGCGCGACGGGCTTTTGTGGTTTTGCGAAAACTGCAACGAAAAATTGTATGAAGAATATTTTGAACTCGAAGACATCACGACACAGTTTCAAGGTGTTTATAAACGATTTTACGACAGCGAAGAAATGCGGACGTGCAAAAACTGTGGCGCGGTGATGATGCCGCCGCCGGTTGTCAGTTAGTTTTATAATCATAAGTAAAAAATCGAAATGGCGACGCTTTTAGAAGAATTATCCGGGCTGATTTCCGCGCTCGACGAAAACCGAATCGAATATGCGGTGTGCGGCGGTTTGGCGTTGACGATTCACGGTTTCCCGCGAGCTACTTTCGATATTGATATTTTAATCGAAGCCGAATCGCTTGAAAAAAGTTACGAAATAGCGGCGAAAAAAGGTTACGACATTCGCGGGCTTGATATTTCATTTAAAGAAAGAGCGGTGGAAATTCGCCGCGTTTCAAAAATCGACGATGAAGGCGAAGTTTTGCCGCTCGATTTTCTGCTGGTTACGCCGTTTGTCGAAGATGTTTGGGCAACGCGAGAAAAATTGATTTGGCAGAGCAAAACTTTGTGGATTGTCTCGCGCGACGGTTTAATAAAAATGAAAAAACTTGCGGGCAGGGCGAAAGATTTGATTGATATTGACAGGATTGAAAATGAAGAAAGTTGATATGTCCGACAATGCAATTACCAGACGCCTTCGGCAGGTTGACCAATTGCGTGAGCTTTGTCTGTCGCTGATGCGGGCGAAAAAAGATTCGGACGAGAAAGCGAAAAACAACAAACAAACAAACCGAAAATCTGAAATTAAAAAATAAAAATCAACGAATAAAATGAACGAACAAATCACGATTCCATTTCAAGTTAGGCTGTGGGATTTAAAACCTTTTGACGAGTTGCCGGATAGCCCGACGCTTTCGCGCGGAACTGTTAAAAAAACTTTCGACGGCGATTTGAAGGGCGAAAGCACCGGCGAAGTTTTGATGTATTCCGCCGCCGACGGTTCAGCCGGTTACACGATAATGGACAAGGTGAGCGGCGAATTGGGCGGGCGCACCGGTTCTTTTGTAATGATTCACGGCGCGACGCACACGCCTCAGGAGACCAGCCGCGCCGTCGGCATCATCGCGCCGAATTCCGGCACGGGCGAGCTTCAGGGAATCAGCGGAACGGTTGAATTTAAATCGGGCGACGGCGGCAAAACTATAATTCTCGACTTCACTCTTGCGGATGAAATTTAATGCTCAAAATTGACGTTCATACGCATATCCTTCCGAAAAATATTCCCGAATGGAAAGAGCGATTCGGCTACGGCGGTTTTATCAAATTGGAACATCATAAACCGTGCTGCGCCCGAATACTCAAAGACGACGGGCATTTTTTCCGCGAAATTACGGATAATTGCTGGAGCGAGAAACGCCGAATCGAAGAATGCGACACGTTCGGCGTTGATGTTCAGGTGCTTTCGACCGTTCCGGTGATGTTCAGTTACTGGGCAAAGCCGTCTGACGGTTTGGAAATCTCGAAATTTTTGAACGACGGCATCGCTGAAATCGTCCAAAAATTTCCGAAAAGATTCGTCGGTTTGGGAACTGTGCCGATGCAAAATACGACGCTTGCGATTCAGGAATTGGAACGCTGTAAAAAAATCGGTTTAGTCGGCGTGCAAATCGGTACGAATGTCAATCAATTAAATTTGGGCGAGCCGCGATTTTTCGAGTTTTTCCGGGCTTGCGAACAATTGGAAATGGCGGTTTTCGTTCACCCGTGGGAAATGATGGGCGAAGCGGAAATGCAGAAATACTGGCTGCCGTGGCTCGTCGGAATGCCAGCCGAAACAGCACGGGCGATTTGCTCTTTGATTTTTTCCGGCACGCTCGAAAAATGCAAAAATCTGCGCGTCTGTTTCGCGCATGGCGGCGGCTCGTTTCCCTTCACGCTCGGACGCATCGAACACGGTTTTCAAATCCGACCGGATTTATGCGCGGTTGATAATCAAAGAAATCCGCGCGAATATCTCGGCAAATTCTGGCTCGATTCGCTCGTTCACGACACGACAATGCTTGAATATTTAATCAAGCTCGTCGGCGCGGACAAAATCGCGCTCGGCACGGATTATCCGTTTCCGCTCGGCGAAACCGAACCGGGAAAAATGATTGAATCCGGCGGCTTTGACGAAGAAACGAAAGCGAAATTACTGCACGATTCCGCTTTGGAATGGCTGAACTTGAAAAAAGAAAACTTTTATTAGCCTGCGAAACGCGCGAAATACACGAAAATAAGACAAAAAATTATTTCTTATTTTTCGTTAGAAGCTACGCAGTTGAAAAACCGAGCATCAGAAAATATGGTTGAAACACGTCGGAATAGATGCTGGATAATGGATGACAACCGATAGATTTGTTTTTCATTTCGTATCTTTTATCTCCATCTATTCCGAATATTTCTTCAACCGCGTAACTTCTATTTCGCATTTTTCGTGTATTTCGCGGGCAAAAATCTTTATGCAAAACTTTGAAGCATCCGAATCATTCGCCGCTGAAACGGACGAGCGGGACGCGCTCAAATCGTTCCGCGACGAATTTCACATTCCCAAACAGCCCGATAGCGCGGACGTTTTATATTTTACGGGCAATTCGCTCGGACTTCAGCCGAAATCTACGCGCGAATATATCGAACAGGAATTAAAAGATTGGGAGCTGCACGGCGTCGAAGGACATTTCAAAGCCAAACGAGCGTGGATGCCGTATCACGAATTTTTGACCGAACAGACGGCGCGCATCGTCGGCGCGAAACCGATTGAAACGGTGGTGATGAATTCGCTGACGGTCAATCTGCATCTGTTGATAATTTCGTTTTATCGTCCGACCCAAAAAAGACACAAAATCTTAATCGAAGCAGGCGCGTTTCCGTCCGACCGATACGCCGCCGCGTCGCAGATAAAATTTCACGGCTTCGACGCGGAAAATTCGCTTGTCGAATTAAAGCCGCGCGACGGCGAAACCATTTTGAGAACTGAAGACATCGAAAAAACGATTGCCGAGAACAATGATTCGATTGCTTTGATTCTGCTCGGCGGCGTCAATTATTACACCGGACAGGCGTTCGATTTTCAAAGAATCACCGAAGCCGGACACAATACGGGCGCAATCGTCGGCTTCGATTTGGCGCACGCGGCTGGAAATATTGAATTAAAATTACACGACTGGAACGTCGATTTCGCGGCGTGGTGTTCGTATAAATACTTAAACGGCGGTCCGGGCGCGGTCGGCGGCGCATTCGTTCACGAACGCCACGCCGAAAATTTCGATTTGCCGCGCTTCGCCGGCTGGTGGGGACACGACAAGGAAACCAGATTTTTAATGCAGCCTGAATTCCTGCCGATTGTCGGCG
The DNA here is from genome assembly GCA_030857325.1 of Acidobacteriota bacterium. Lineage (GTDB taxonomy): Bacteria > Acidobacteriota > Blastocatellia > Pyrinomonadales > Pyrinomonadaceae. The sequence goes on along the minus strand of JALZOE010000144.1, from coordinate 719 downwards.
CGGAAGGCTGGCAATTGTCGAATCCGCCGATTTTCCAACTCGCCGCGCTCAAAGCGTCTTTGGATATTTTCGACCGAGCCGGAATGAAGGCGTTGACGGCAAAATCAAAAAAACTCACCGGCTATCTGGAGTTTCTGCTCGGCGAGATTCGAGACGAAAGAATTTCCGTCATCACGCCCGCAAATCCTGAGATGCGCGGCTGTCAGCTTTCGATTCGCGTCAAAGATGCGGACAAAAAGTTGTTTGAAGCAATCACAAATAAAGGCGTCGTCGCCGATTGGCGCGAGCCGGACGTGATTCGCGTCGCGCCCGTGCCGCTTTATAATACATTTACCGATGTATTTCGGTTCGCGGAAATTCTGAAGAATTGTCTTCGTTAATACTTATTTACAATACTCATTTCCGATGCGTATAATTGTTTTTATGGGAAAGGTTACACACAAAAGATTGAATATCACGTTGCCCGAATCGACGATTGATTTATTGGAAAATGTAGTTGGCAAAGGAGATAGAAGCCGGTTTATCGACGTTGCCATCAAAGCCCGTATCGAGCAGGAAAAACAAAAAAATTTGCGCGAGCAGTTAGAAGAAGGCGCGATTGCCCGCGGCGAAAGAGATTTGCGGCTTGCCGATGAATGGTTTGAAGTCGAGGAAGAATCGTGGCAAAAATAATTTCACCCATTCGCGGCGAAATTTATCTCATCAATTTCGACCCGACG
>JALZOE010000565.1 GCA_030857325.1 Acidobacteriota bacterium | reverse complement strand
ATACCATTTTGATAGAAAAACTACGTGTTGAAATACAACGATTTATTAGAATCACTTAAGTTGAGTTTCCTCATTATTGTCAATCTACTTTTACCATAAAAACTTTAGTAAATTATTGAAATTACATCGTTTATGTATGTTGCGTAATATCAGAAATAATTAATATCTAACAGCCGCTTTTTACAAATCGTGAAACCGGTTGGTAAACCATCGGTCACGGCTTAAAACAATACAAAGCCTGTGGGCTGAATCAATACGAACGAGGGAGATAAAATAATGACAGTGAAATTAAAAAAACTTGCAAATCAAACAATGGTAATCACCGGCGCGACGAGCGGCATCGGCTTGACGACGGCGCGAATGGCGGCTGAAAAAGGCGCGAAATTAGTTCTGGTGGCGCGAAACGAAGAAGCGCTGCGCCGATTGACCGACGAAATCAACGCATCGGGCGGCAAGGCGATTTATTCGGTTGCCGACGTTGCCGACGAAAACGCGCTCGGACAAGCGGCGGAAAAAGCTAAACGGGAATTCGGCGGCTTCGACACGTGGGTCAACAACGCCGGCGGCTCGGTTTACGGCAGAATAACGGACGTTCCCATCGAAGATTTACGGCGTTTGTTTGAAACGAATGTCTGGGGCGTGGTCAACGGCTCGCGCATCGCGGTCGAGCATCTTCGTAACCGCGGCGGCGCGCTTATCAATCTCGGCAGCGAAGTATCCGACGCGCCCGTGCCGCTTCAGGGAATGTATTCGTCCTCGAAACACGCGGTCAAAGGCTTTACCGACGCGTTGCGAATGGAACTCGAAGCGGACAAACTGCCGGTTTCCGTAACGCTGATAAAACCGACGGCGATTCACACGCCGTTTCCCGAAAACGCGAAAAATTATCTGCCGTATGAACCGCAGTTGCCGCCGCCGCTCTACGCGCCGGAACTAGTCGCCGAAGCGATTCTCTATTCTGCCGAGAATCCGAAGCGCGATTTCTTCGTCGGCGGAATGGCGAAAGCGCATTCTTCGATAGCGCTCAACACGCCGCGCCTGTTCGATAAAATGAACGAGTTAATGATTGGTTCGATGCAGAATGCGCCGTATGCGACGACATTTTAACTCGCCGATTGCGAAGTCGGCAAAAATCATTGGTCGCGCCGCAAATCCGCTTCGGATTAAAAACCAACTAAAAAAGAAGAATAAAAATCAGCGAGCAATACGCCGAATCCGTAAATTTACGCCAAATGCGAACGCCAGGAACAACTGTCGTAATCGGTCTGCGCGATTCGCAAATCTTCGTCGGTTTCAAAAAAATCAACCGCGCCGCTCGTAATTTCATAAAACGCGCCGACCACGCTAATTTTATTGCTCGCTATCGCCGCTTGAATCGCCGGTTGTTTCTTGATGTTAAAAACCTGCTGGCGCACGTTGGCGACGACGGCTTCGCGCAGCTTCGCTTTTTGGTCGCGGATATTCGCAATCTTCGACACCGACGGCACGATTGAATTGAGCAAAGCCTGAATGCTCGGCGTTTCGCGCGCGCGCGCGGCGGCGGGCAGCAGAGCGGCTTTGACCGCGCCGCAGCCTTCATGTCCCAGCACGACGACAATGTGCGTTTTCAGATGATCGACGGCATATTCGATACTGCCCGTCGTTCCCGTATCAACCACATTTCCGGCGATGCGCGTGATAAACAAACTTCCCAAGCCCTGGTCGAAAACGATTTCCGTCGGCACGCGGCTGTCGGAACAAGCCAGAATGACGGCGAACGGCGTTTGCCCCAGAATCTGGGCGCGGCGTTCGGCGGCGGACGCTTCGGGACGACGCGCCTGACCGCCGAAAAATCGGGCGTTTCCCGTTTTTAACGCTCGCAGCGCTTCCTGCGGCGTGCTGGCAATCGGATCGCGCAGCTGCGCGATTTCTTCCATCGTCGCGCCGCGTTTGACGGCATCGGCAATTTTCTGGTCTTCCAAAACATTTTCCAATATCGGTTGCGTCCGCGTCGGTGTCGGCGTTTGTCCTTTCGTCGCCAAACCGCCGATTGCTATTCCGCCCAAAGCCAGCAAACTCTTACAAACATCTCGTCTATCCATTTTATTTTCGCTCATTTTCTCCTTATCATCTATCAAAAAGTTTTATATTTATAAAAGATAACAAATATCCAGACTGATAACAATTATCGCGCCGTCTAACAAAATTTTTCAGATGCTCTTTCCATAGACAAAAGAGACAAAAGGCATTTTCGTCAGACAGTCGAACGG
>JALZOE010000564.1 GCA_030857325.1 Acidobacteriota bacterium | reverse complement strand
GATAATAAGGACGCCGCCCATCGTCGGCGTGCCTTTTTTGGCGTGATGCCCTTCGGATAATTCTTCGCGGATTTCCTGCCCGACTTTCAAAGCAGCGAGCTTTTTGATAATCTTTCCGCCGAAAACCAGCGAAATCACCAGCGCCGTAATCGTCGCCCAAGCCGTGCGAAACGTCAGATATTGAATGACGTTTAAGCCTTTAAAAAAATACGACTCGCTGCCCGCGCCGTACTGCCTGTAAATGATTTGATATAAAAAGTGATAAAGCATCGGTTAAATTTTAGATTTTAGATTTTGGATTTTGGATTCTCCGCCGTCTGTCGCTTGCGTCTCTGTTTGAAATTAAAATCTACAACCAAATTAACATCTGTCTTTACCCGTTTGCATCCGCCGTTTTATTTTTCTAAATTAAATTTCTCCAGCAGTTTTTCAATCACCTTTTCGGTTCGCACGCCGCGCGAGCCTTTAACTAAAATTAAATCGCCCGCCTTTACTTCATTTGCTAAAAAATCGCCCGCTTCAATCGAATCATTAAAAAACTTTGCTTCGCTTAAGCCGTTTTCTTTTGCGTTCTCCGTCATTTCCCGCGCCAAGCCGCGCACGCCGATTAGAAAATCAATTCCGCTCTGCGCGAGTTTTTCGCCGGTTTCGCGGTGAATTTCTTTTTCCGATTCGCCGAGTTCGAGCATTTCGCCCGCGACGACAATCTTGCGGCGCGCCGATTTTCCGCCGTCGGTCAAAGTCTTGACCATTTCCAAAAGCGCGGCGGGATTCGAGTTATACGAATCGTTGATAACCGTAAAATCTTCGGCAAAATGCAGAACTTCGCCGCGTTGCGGCGGCGGCTGGATTGTTTTCAGCGCGCCCGCGATTTCACGCGCCGACATTCCGAAACTGTAGCCGACAGCCGAAGCCGCGAGCGCGTTCAAAACATTGTGGCGACCGGAAAGTTGCATCGTAACTCGCGCCGCGCCGTCCGGCGTTTTCAAATTAAAAAAAGTTTCGCCGAAACGCTTCATTTCAATATTGTCTGCTTTTATATCCGCTTTGTTTTCGATGGCATAAGTAAGCGTTTCGCCTTTTGAAAGTTCACGCATCGCCGAGACGAACAAATCGTCGGCGTTTAAAATCGCCGTGCCGTTTTCCTTCATTCCTTCGACAAGTTCGGCTTTTGCGCGTGCGACGTTTTCAATCGAACCCAAATGCTCGACGTGAACCGGCAAAACATTCAACTCAACCGCGACATCGGGCGGCGTAATTTTACAAAGACGCGCGATTTCGCCCATCGGCGTTGACATTCCCATTTCCAGCACGGCGACATCGAAACTTTTGTCGGCGGCTAATTGTAGAACCGTCAGCGGATGTCCCAAACCGTTGTTGTAATTTTTTATATTTCTTAAAACCTTTCTGCCGCTCGCCTGTAAAACTTGCGCGGTCAATTCTTTAGCCGTCGTTTTTCCGGCGCTTCCCGTAATGGCGATAACAGGTTTGTTCCATTCGAGATAAACGCCGCGCGCCAGTTTTTGAAATGCTGCAATCGCGTCATCGACAAAAATCAGTCGGTCTTCAAACCGTTCCAAATCAGCCGGATGTTCCGCAAATCTGTCGCGGCGCGCAACGCAGGCGATTGCGCCTTTTTCAAACGCCGAAGAAATATATTTGTGCGAATCGGCAAAATCGCCGTTGAAACAATTGTTTTTGTAATCGGGCTGCGAGAGCGCAAAAAACACTCGTCCCGCCTGCTCTTCGCGCGAGTCAATCGTGAACGATTCGACTTCGGCGTTTAGCAAAGCGGGATTTATTTTAGACACTTTCGCGTCCATATATTTTATGACGGTTTCAAGTTTCAAGTTACAATGCGCGCCCTTTCGCCCGATGATTTATTTTTCGTGTCGGTTTTTGGTTTTTCCTTGACCGTCGCCGGTTTAGGTTTCGGCGGTTCTTTTTTTTCCGTCCGGTTTTTATTTGTTTCCGCTTTAATCTCCTTCGGCGGTTTGCTCAATACAATCTTTTCTCTCTGAGCGACTTTTTCCTGAAGAATTTTTTCGGGTTTTCTGTCCGAATTCCCAATCGGTTTTTTTACTTCCCGTTCGACCGGCTTGCTTTCGACGGTTTTTACCGAAGAAGTTTTCGCATCTGAATTTACCGGCGCATCCGGCGCGACTTCCGTTTCGGTCGAAACGTCCGCCGCCTGCGCCGTCAAATTGTCCTCGACAGTCAAATTGTCGGGCGCGACGTTTAATTCGGGCAGAATC
>JALZOE010000143.1 GCA_030857325.1 Acidobacteriota bacterium | reverse complement strand
TCTTAATTCTTCCGCAATATTTCCGCTTCGCATTAAAGTTTCGCCAATCAAAAAACCTCTAAAACCTAAACTCTTCAAACGCAAAACGTCTTCGCGCGTTTGCAAACCGCTTTCGCTGACTAAAATTGCGTTTTTTGCGGCGGATTCTATCAGTTCGACGGAAGTTTCGAGCGAAACTTTAAAGGTCTGTAAATTTCGATTATTCACGCCGATTATTTTCGCGTCGATTTGTTCGGCAACTTTTAATTCTTCAATTGTGTGAACTTCGATTAAAACATCCAATCCAAGTTCTTCCGCAGTATTTTTTAATTTAATCAATTTGTCTATTTCAGTTTCGGCGAAAGCCGCGACAATCAGTAAAACAGCCGACGCGCCGGAAATTGCCGCGTTCAAAATCTGTCGTTCGTCGAAAATAAAATCCTTGCACAAAACCGGAATCTGATTATTCGTCGCATCAACGACCGTTTTTAAATCTTCAAACGAGCCGCCGAAAAAATCCGGTTCGGTCAAAACGGAAATCGCCACCGCGCCGTTTTCAAAATATTTACGGGCGATTTGTTCCGGTTCGGCATCTTTATTTATCGCGCCTTTCGACGGCGAAACACGTTTGAATTCGGCAATGATATTTGTTTTTCCCGCTTCTTCCAACGCCTTTTGCAGACGATTCGGCGCGGCGTTTTTTCTTTTTTCAAATGCCTCGCGCCGCAAATCTTCAACCGAAATACTTGCGAATTCTTCTTCGATTCTTTCACGCCTTTTTTCTAAAATTTTGGTCAGATAAGTTGTTTGTTCCGCCGGTCTTGTCATACTGTTTAAAAAGATTTTCCCGCAAAGCACGCAAAGTTTTATTTGTTTTCGTTAGTTAATTCTATCAACTTTTCGAGTTTTTCAAACGCCTTTCCGTCGTCCAAACTCGTTTGCGCCAATTTCACGGCTTGCTCTAAACTTTCGGCTTTTCCGCCGACAAACAACGCCGCCGCCGCGTTTACCGCGATTAGCGAACGCGCCGCGTCTTTTCGTTTTCCTTCCAAAACTTCTCTGATAATCTGCGCGTTATCTTCGGCGTTTCCGCCGCGAATCTTTTCCAATTCGTTTGTTTCGACTCGCTTAAAGCCTAACTGTTCGGGAGAAATCTCGAAAAATTTTATGTAATCGGCGGTAACTTCGGCGACGGCGGTTTTGTCGGAAACGGTAATTTCGTCCAAACCGTCGAGACCGTGAACGACCCACGCGCGCCTTACGCCCAAAGCCGCCAGAGTTTTGGCGACCGGCGCGACCAGCGCCTCGTGCCAGACGCCCATAATCTGAAACGGCGCGCCCGCCGGATTTGTCATCGGACCCAAAAGATTAAAAGTGGTGTGAACTGAAAGTTCGCGGCGAACGGCGGCGACCCGCGCCGTCGAAGCGTGATACAACGGCGCGAACATAAAACAGATGCCGATTTCGTTAAGGCATTTTTCAGACGTTTCTTTGCTCGCCGAAACATTTACGCCCAATGCCGAAAGAACGTCCGCGCTTCCCGAACGACTCGTCGCAGCGCGGCTTCCGTGTTTTGCGACCGCTAATTCCGCGCCCGCAATTACGAAAGCGGCGGCGGTCGAAACGTTAAAAGTTTTGACGCGGCTCGAACCCGTTCCTGCCGTGTCGATAAAATCGGTGTGTTTTGAATTTATCTTAACCGAATGCGCGCGCATCGCTTCCGCCATTCCTGCTAGCTCTTCGGTCGTTTCGCCTTTGATGGCAAGCGCGACGAGCGCGGCGGAAATCTGCGTGTCGGTCGCTTCGCCGTCGAGCAATCTATTTAATAACTGCGATGCTTCCGGGCGGCTTAAATTTTGTCCTTGTATCAGGCGCAAAAGCAATCCGCGCAAACCTTTTGCGGGAGGCTCGTCGGTTCGTTCCGGCGCATTGAGAAGCCATTCGGGACGAATCAAATTGTATTTATAATAATCCTGCATATATCATTCGTTTACCAATATAAAAATCCTGCTGCGAAATTTTTATTTCGGGCAGCAGGATTTCTAAAAACTTTTATTTTTCGAGATTTTGCAATCCCGCACTTTTTTAGAGAAAAACCGCCGCACAATTCCGGGACAAACCGCTTTGCCACGATTTCTTTCGGTTTAATTGCGTGCGTCCGTTTTTCATAAAGCAAAATTGACTTACAAAACTTCGATAATGATACTTATAGCTTACGAAAAACCTTTTAGCAAATTATGTTTGAAATTTTTCAAAATACAACGCGCCCGAATCAGGATTTATTTTTCAAAAAAAATGATGTCGACGACGCTCGTTTAGGCGAAATCGTCTTATCGAAAATTGAAGATTACGCGGATTCGGAAATCGTTATTCTCGGATGCCCGCAGGATGAAGGCGTCAGGCGAAACGAAGGCAGAACCGGCGCGGCGCTCGCTCCCGACCAAATCAGGACGCAATTTTACAAACTGACTAATTTCGGAATTTCAGTGAAAATCTTCGACATCGGAAACACGACGATTCGGGAAACTCTGGAAGAAACTCACGAAATCCATACGCAAGTCGTCAAACGAATCTTAAAGGACGGGAAAAAAATCATCGTTCTCGGCGGCGGCAACGATATTTCCTATGCCGACGGGCGCGCGATGGCTGAGGTTTTCGGCGTTGAAAATTGGATTGGAATCAATATCGACGCGCATTTCGACGTTCGCGCTGATTTTCCCCGAAACAGCGGAACGCCGTATCGTCAATTATTGGAAGAAAAATTGATAAAACCCCGAAACTTGTACGAATTTGCGTGGCAACCGCAGGTTAATTCGCCGGTGTATTTCGATTATTTGCAAAACTTAGCGGTTAATCTAATAAGTCTTAAGGAAATTCAAAATTCAAAGCTCAAGGTTCAAAACATTTTGGAAACTCAAAATGCTAAGCCTGTTGAGCAAAAGAACCTTTTCTTCGGTTTCGATGTCGATTCGGTTCGCGCTTCGGATGCGCCCGGCGTTTCCGCGCCTTCGCCAATTGGATTGACGGCGGAAGAATTTATCGAAACGGCAAAATTTGCGGGCGAAAACCGGCGAACTAGAATAATTGAATTTACCGAAACGAATCCGAATTTTGATATTGATAATCGAACGACGAAATTAGTCGCCGCTGCGATATATAAATTCTGTATTTCACAATTTCACAAAAAATAGAAGCCAATCAAATTAATTTGATTGGCTTCTATTAAATTGTAATAGCGCTTTTAGTTTGTAACGTTTCTGCCTGTTATCAAACGGTAGATTGCAAGAACGACAATCGCGCCAAGAACAGCAAAAATCAAACTCATAATGCTAAATTCATTGTTATTTATGTTAGCCCCAGTATCAAAGAAAGTTCTGCCGAGAAAACCTCCGACCATTGCACCGACGATTCCGAGAATTGTCGTCAAAATAACGCCGCCGCCATCCGGTCCGGGCATAATCAATTTAGCCAAATAACCCGCAACAAAACCAATCACCAACCAAATAATTAAATTAATAATCATCTTATCTTCCTCCGTGTCTGTTTACTTTCCAAGAAAATTTTGAAGGCTTATTTGCCTTTTCGATAAGTCCCAACTAGGCACTTTAACCTGTGCCGACGATAAATGCAAGGTTTGTGCCAGATATTTTATTTTCAATTTAATTCAATAAACATCGGCAATTTATGAATTATGCTTTTACAAAATAATTTCAATCGAACTTTTGTCGTATGAATATAATACAAGCGGATTCAAGAAAGCTGTTTCCGTTTATTTTCCTGAAAAGACGAATTTTTCATATTTCTTTAAAATTTCCGCCACGTCTTTATAAACTTCCACACAGCCGGTTTTCAGCAGTTCGGTTTCCGTCCAACCGCCGGTTAAAACACCGACAATTTTTATGCCTGCCGCGGTCGCCGCTTCCGCGTCATACGCCGTATCGCCGACGATGACGACTTCGCTTGCTTTAACGTCTTTTAATTTATCTAACGCCGCTTGAAAAATGTCGGGATGCGGCTTGGATTTTTCCGCGTCGTCGGTTGAAGTTTCTTCTTCGATAAGGTCTTCGACGCGGGCGATTTTTTTGTAGGCTTCGACTTCTTCTTTGTTTGACGAGCTGGCGAGCGCGATTCTTTTACCGTCTTTTTTTATTTTCAGGAAAAGCTCGCGCGCCTTCGGAAACGGTTTTATGTCGGACAAAAATTTTTCCTTAAAGATTTCCCCGCGCCGCTTCACCACCTTTTCGCCGAATTCTTCGATTTCCTTCTTCGTTAAAAAAACCGGCAGAAAAGTGTCGCCGCCTTTGCCGACCTGCCGCCGCAGTTCGTAAAATTGTATTTCCCTTCCGAATTCCTTAAACGCTTTTTGCCACGCTTCGGCGTGCGCGTCAACCGAATCGATTAACGTTCCGTCTATGTCGAAAATTACCGCTTTTATCAAAATTTATGTTCTCCATTCAAATATTTACTGAAAAATTAGTGTATGTCATCGAGCGCGACAATTGGTAGGCGAACTTGACAGTCTTTCGTTTGTTTAGCTATTTTATAAGTTCGCTTTGAAAATTAAGCGTTTTTCGGATTCAGGCAATTAGCTCAGTGGTAGAGCACTACCTTGACACGGTAGGGGTCAGCAGTTCAACTCTGCTATTGCCTACCAATTTCTATTTTTTGATACGATGCTTACAAAGAACTTTGCATTTTTTACACGAACTACTACGACGCGCTTCTAACGGCGCGTAAATTCGGCATTTTTTACAAAATGCTAAGGCAAAGTCGCTCTTATCAAATCAAATCTTTTTTCTGTAGTAGGTTGTTAGTTGGTAATCGTTAATTTATTTGCTTTGAAACGACTTTGCATCTTTGGTGAAAAGTTTTTTTACAGTTTGTTTAATTATTTTCAATTAACAAAAATATGAGCCAGTTAAATATTAAAGTCGGTGAAATCGAGCGAAGTTTTCCCGCGCCGTTGAGTGTGGCGGAGGCTTTGAAGTCGATTGACCGCGATTTGCTCAGAAAAGCGCTGGCGGCGCGCGTCAATGGCGAAGAAGTTGATTTGTCTTTTGAACTCAGACCGACCGACGAAGTTTTATCAATCGAACCAATTTTACCGGAAACGCGCGACGGTTTGGAAGTCATCCGTCATTCGGCGGCGCATCTTCTAGCGACGGCTGTTCTGGAATTATTTCCAGGGACAAAGCTCGGCGTCGGTCCCGCGCTGATGGACGATGCGCGTTACGGTTATTATTACGACGTGATTGCGCCGCGCCAATTGACCGAAGCGGATTTGCCCGTTATCGAAAAGAAAATGCGCGATATTGCCAAGCGCAATCTTCCATATCGGCGCGAAGTAATTGCTAAACAAGATTTGGTTAAACTTTTCACAGAGCGCAACGAGCCTTTAAAATGCGAACTCGTCAACGAAAAAGCCGGTGCGACGGCAACTGCATATTACATAGAAAACACGCCGTTTGTTGATTTTTGTTTAGGTCCGCACGTTCCGAATACGAATAAGTTAAAAGCGTTCAAATTGCTCGCTTTGTCCGGCGCGTATTGGAAAGGCGACGCGAATAATGAGCAAATGCAGCGCATTTACGGAACTGCTTTTGCGACGCAGGAAGACCTCGATGCTTGGCTGAAACAGCGCGAAGAAGCCGAAAAACGCGACCACCGAAGAATCGGAAAAGAGTTGGATTTATTTTCGCTTCAAGACGATTACGGACAAGGTTTGATTTTGTGGCATCCGAAAGGCGGCGCGATTCGGATGGAAATGGAAAATCTCTTGAAGGAAGAATTGCTGAAACGCGATTACAGTTTTGTCTACACGCCGCACATCGCTAAACGCGAGCTTTGGCGCATTAGCGGACACGAAGAAAATTACGCTGACGGAATGTTTGCGCCGACGCAGATTGATGATGTCGAGTTTCGCTTAAAGCCGATGAATTGTCCGTTTCACATCGGAATTTACAAATCAAACCAGCGTTCTTACAGAGATTTACCGCAACGCTATTCGGAATTAGGAACGGTTTATCGAGCCGAGCTTTCGGGAACTTTGCAAGGTATGATGCGGGCGCGTGGTTTTACGGTTGATGACGCGCACTTGTTCGTGCGCCCCGACCAGGTGCGCGAGGAAGTTGCCGATTGTCTGGATTTTGCCATTAAAGTTTTTGAAACTTACGGTTTCGACCAGGTGAAATTTGAACTGTCGGTGCGCGGCGCGGCGGAAAATAAAGGTTATCTCGGCGCGGACAAAGATTGGGAAAATGCCGAAAATTCTTTGGCGAATGCGCTCAAGGAAAGAGAGATTTCCTACGGGCGAATCGAAGGTGAAGCCGCATTTTACGGTCCGAAAATTGACATCAAAATCGAAGACGCAATCGGCAGAATCTGGCAGCTCGGAACGATTCAACTGGATTTCAATTTACCCGAGCGATTTGAACTCGAATACAACGGCGAAGACGGACAAAAGCATCGTCCGGTGATGATTCATCGCGCATTGTTCGGTTCGATAGAAAGATTTTTCGGTGTCTTGGTTGAGCATTTCGCGGGTGCGTTCCCGTTCTGGCTTGCGCCCGTGCAAATTACGGTTTTGCCGATTACCGATAGAATCAACGATTATGCCGAAAGCGTCTCAAAAGAATTAAAACGAGCGGGTTTTCGTGTTGAGTTAAACTTAAAAAGTGATAAAATCGGCGCAAAGATTCGCCACGCGCAGTTGCAGAAAATTCCTTTTATGCTCGTTTTGGGCGATAAGGAACTCGAAGAAAACACAATTGCCGTCAGAGAAAAAGTTCAAGGCGATTTGGGCGCGATGAGTTTGGAAGATTTTGTAGAAACGGCGCGAAAATTGAAAGAAACCCGCGCTTTAACAAACGAATGAGTTAG
>JALZOE010000142.1 GCA_030857325.1 Acidobacteriota bacterium | reverse complement strand
TTTCGCGGTTGTAGGAATCGAGCGCGCCGACCGAATCCGCCGTCGCGTCGAGCATCTGTTTGGTCATCGCTATCGAATCGGAAAGCTGTTCAAAATCGAGCAGGGAGAATTTTTCCGGCGTTGACATCGTAACGATTTCGTCGTTCAAGTAACCGAGGAAGTTTTCAATCGACTGCAACTGACCTTCGACGAGTTTAACCGAGCGTTCCAATTCGTCAAACGAAGCCAGACGGCGTTTCAGTATTTCGACGTTCGTCTGCTGAACGCGTTTGGTTTTCGGGTCGTCGGTAGTTTCGGCGGCGCGAAAAGCCTGCGATAATTGATTATGAACGGCTTGGCGATTGATTGATTTTAAATGCTTTTTGCGGCGGCGATACACGTCGAGTAAATCGACGAAATCTTCCCAGCGCTGGTCGAGCGTTCGCAGATTTGACGGAAGTTCCTTGACGCCGGTGAATTTAAAGTAATTTTCCTGAATGCTATTTTTTTGCTGTTCCAAATAGATAACCGCTTCGCGCTCGCGCGGCGTAAAAGTGCCGATTAATTTTTTACGGTTGGCGATGTTTAAATCGCGCAGGCGTTTTTTCTCGCGCGTGTTGACCAATTGGCGATACGTCGGCAGATTCGGAACGATGAACATATAAGCAAGCTCGCAAATAATCGCTATAACCAGAGGAATGATGCTTTGCGTGTAAGCCGCGGCGACCGCGAAACCGGCTAAACCCCAAAAATTGACCGGCTCTTTGACGGCTTCTTTGACGTATTTGGTGTTGTATCGATTAAATTCTTGTTGGTATTTTGCTAAATCTGCCATAACTATTACTAGATGCTAATTTTGGCGTTCGAGTTTGAGGCGATATTTCACGAACTATTTTTCTTTGTATTCGTCGAGCAAAGCCTGGCGAGACGCTTTTTCTTCGTCGGATTCGTCGGATTCCGAACCGGCGGAAATCTGCTTGCTGTCGGAGTTTGAACCGTCGCCGAGAAGCCCCATCGATTGTTTGTATTCGAGCAGTTTGTCCTGCAATTGCATATCCATCGCTTCGCGTTCGATGTCGTGCATCTGCGCGTCAACCGACGAAGTTCCGAGCTGAAGTTTCGCTTCGGCGGCGGCGACGCGGCGGTCGATTTTCTCGCGCATTTCGTTAAAGGTCGAAGCGTCGTCGCCGATGTTGAAAGTTTCCATCGTCTGCGCCAACTGCTCCTGCAATTTCGCCTGTTTCGACGCGCTGATAAGCTGCATCGCTTCGGCGGTTCGCTTCTGCATCTGCAAAACGTAGTTGTCACGCGCTTTTAAGGCTTGTTTGGAAGCGTTTCCGGCTTGTTCGAGCTGAACGGAAGTTTTCTGCAAATCAATCTGCGCCTGCTGCAACTGCCCGATATACTGTGTCGCAATATCGTCGCGCCCCTGTTTAACCGACGCTTTGATTTTTGAATCCCAATCGACAATCTGTTCGGAAAGACGCTCTTTGTTTTTCGCTAAAAGCCGCTCGGTCGCCATCACCTGCGCCACCGAATTATTCAAATCCGGCACACGGTCGCGCATCTCGCGAATCGTCTGCTGCAAAACCATTTCCGGGTTTTCGATTTTATCAAGCGCCGCGCCCGTTCCGGCGCGAAACATACGTGTTATTCTTGCCCACAATCCCATTTTTCTCTTATACGCTCCTCAAAATTTCCTCATTAAACAACTAATAACACAATCTTTACGACTGTCGTTTCGCCAAAGTTGCACAATACGATTTCAGTATAACAATAAAACGGTAAACGCCGAAACAAATAGTTGAAAATTTCTACGCCGCGTCGGGCGGGCTTTTAACGATTGATTGGTTTTGAAAAACGCGCGGCGAAACCGTGTCGAAAAGCGTTACAATTTCCGTGTCTGTCAATCGTTATTTTTCTTTTTCAAAACTAATCTCCAAATTTTTCATTCGGCGATAAAGATGGCTGCGGTCAACGCCCATCGCGTCCGCCGCGCGCGAAACATTGCCGTCGGCTTCGGCGAGTTTGTGCAGAATAAATTCACGCTGGTAGGCGTCGGTTGCGTCTTTAAAAGACGGAAAGCGAAAGCTGGCGGCAGGCGTTTCGGTTGCGGATTTCAGTTCGGGCAAATCGTCCGCCGAAACTCGCTGTCGTTCGTGCATAATGACGATGCGCTCGATTGTATTGCGCAGCTCGCGCACGTTTCCGAGCCACGCGTAATTTTGTAAAGCATTTATTGCGTCTTCGGAAAAGATTTTCGGTTTTTTGCCGTAACCGTTTGAGAATTTGCGGTTGAAATGTTCGATTAGCAACGGCACGTCTTCCGACCTTTCGCGAAGCGGCGGAATCTGAAACGGAATAACGTTGAGGCGGTAAAACAAATCGGCGCGAAATTCGCCGTTTTCGATAAGCGCGTCGAGGCTTTTGTTAGTCGCCGAAATAACGCGCACGTCAACTTTTACCGGCGTATTGCTGCCGACCGGCTCAAAACGCTGTTCTTCGAGAACGCGCAGCATTTTCGCCTGCACGCGCGGCGACATATCGCCGATTTCGTCAAGAAAAAGCGTCGCGCCGTCGGCGATTTCAAACTTTCCTTTTTTGGCGTTGACCGCGCCGGAAAATGCGCCTTTAGCGTGTCCGAAAAGCTCGGATTCAACCAAATCTTCGGGAATGGCGGCGGAATTTATCTCGACAAACGGCGCGTTTCTTCGTTTTGACTGCGCGTGAATCGCCCGCGCTACAAACTCTTTTCCCGTTCCCGATTCGCCGGAAATTAAAATTCGTCCGTCGGTCGGCGCGACAATCGCAATCTGTTTCCGAAGCGCCCGCATCGCCACCGATTCGCCGACCATTTCATATTCGCGGGCGAGTTTTTCCGATAGATTTTGATTCGTTTTTTCGAGTTCTCTCTGTTTGATTGCATTTCTGACGGTGAGAACGGTTTTCTCTAAACTAAGCGGTTTTTCGATAAAATCAAACGCTCCCAATTTGGTTGCATTAACGGCGGTTTCGATATTGCCGTGACCGGAAATCATCACGACCGCCGAATCGTTTTCCCGCTCGCGCAGCTGTTTGAGAGTTTCCAAACCGTCAATTGCCGTAAGCCAGACATCAAGCAAAATGCAGGCGAAGTTTTTTGTTTCGACCGACCTTAAACATTCTTCGCCCGATTCGACCGTTTCGACCGCAAAACCTTCGTCTTCAAGAACGCCGCGCAGAGTTTCGCGGATTCCGCGCTCGTCGTCAACAATTAAAATCGAATTTGTCATCTAAATTATTTTGGAACATTTGTATTTGCCTGTAAAACAAGCCGAAACGGAAAATATCTTTTGACCGAAATCTCCGAAAGATTTGCTTCGGCGGCGAGTTTTTCGAGTTCGTCGCTTTTGAACGCGCGCAGAATCGAAAGCGAACCGTCGCCGCGCACAAAATCGCTGATACGGAAAACCGCGCAGAAAACTTTGTAAAGCGAATAAGCCGTTTCGTGGCGATGCAAATCGATGACAAAGATTTTTCGTTTTGAAACACGCGCCATTTCCCGCAGAATCTCCACAACGTTTTCGTTCGTAAAATGATGAGTAAAAAGTGTGCAAATCACGTAATCAAAGCATTTGTCGGCGAACGGCAAGCGAAGCGCGTCGCCGCGCACGGCGGAAATTTCGGGAAAGTTTTTCGAGTTTTCTAAAATTGCCCGCGCCGAACGCGTGTTTAATTCGACGCCGCAAAGTTTTGTTTTTCTGTTCTGCCCGCGCGCAAATTCCGCAGCCGAGCGCAGCATTTCGCCCGAACCCGCGCCGACATCGAGAACCGAAAATTCCTGTAAATTTTCGGCTTGAATCTCGCGCAGAAGCGTTTTTCTCAAAGCGAAAGCGTCGCCTAAAAACCGATTGATAAAAACGAGTTCCGACAAACAGCGCTCATATTCTGCGGGCGTGTAATCGCCCGTGTCCATTCTCTCAAGTTTGTCGCTGCGCGTTTCAAACACGAAAAAGAGAATAACAAAAACGAATGCAAATTTCGCATTTTCGTTGTTTTGTTTCAAGCCGTTTAAGACTTATATTTTATGTCGATGATTATTAAACTCGAAAACGGGACGCTGCCAAACCCGGATTAGGCGGATTGGCACGGACGAATTAAAAACAATTGTAAGTTAAAAATTTATATTAAATTCCTGCCCGCGAAAATTCGCTTAATCGGTGTTTGTCCGCGTCCCGTTTCTTATTTCTTATTCAATAAACTTATGCCGAAAGAATTTTATTTTGTCAGCGATTTGCATCTGGGTGGCGACGGCTCGCTGATGACGTGTGATTTTACGAATGAATTTGTCGGGTTTTTGCGAAAACTTGCGAGTAAAAGCAAAGAAACCGAATTGATAATCGCGGGCGACACGTTCGGTTTTTGGGAACTGACGACAATTGAAGGCGCGGCTCAAATGGACGAGATTATCAAATTTCACACGGAGATTTTTGAACAATTAAAATTGACCGGCGAGCGCATTCAAATCACGATGATGGTCGGCAATCACGATTACGATTTGGCTTGTTATCCCGAATTTGTCGATAAACTTGCAAATTACAACATCACGCTCGACACGTCGCTTTATTTAATCAGAGAAATAAACAGCAGAAAAATTTACGTCGAACACGGACAGCAGATTGACCCGTATAACAGCGCGCCCGAATACGGTAACATCAACGCCCAGCCGCCCGGCTATTTTATAACGAAAACGCTGGTTTCGGGCGCGAGCAAATATTCGGTTTTCGGCGCGAGCGACTGGCTCAAAGACATCCGCTCGGTTGACGTGCGGCAGATTCCCGACTGGCTCGTTTCAAATTATTTCTACAACGAAATGAACATTTTCCTGCGCTGGCTGCTCGTTCCGTTTTTGCTTTTATTGACAATAACGGCAATCGCGCTCGGCGCGCAGTTTTTAAAGTTCGTCGGCTTATTCGACGAAAATATTCTACTCGCAAATCCCGTCGTTCGCTGGCTCGGTGTTTTCGGAAACGTCGTCAGTTGGATTATCACGGCGAGTATGCTCGTCTGGTTTTTCGTCTTCGCCGTTTCCGTTCCGCTTTATTTTATCTACCGCGACATTCGCCGCACGCTCTTTCGGATGCAGCTTTTCCCGCTGTTCAAAAGCGCGCCGACCGACGAAGCGACCAACATTTATCTCAACCGCGCCCGCCACGTTTTCGCCGAAACGCCCGACGTTTGCGCCTACATTTTCGGACACACGCACGACGCGTTTCTAATCAAAGAAAACGGGTGCGTCATAATAAACACCGGAACGTGGCTGAAAATCCTGCGCCGCGTCTCCGTCCGCTTCGGATTGCTTCCCGGCGTTTATTACCCGACTTTCCGCCTCAACTATTTCAAGATTTATACCGAAAACGAAAAAATCGTCATCAAATACCACGAAATCCCGAAACGTCTAAATGAAAAATTAACCCTGCTCCAACGCTTTTTAATCATCGGCAGACGACCCGAAACCGGAAAACCGATTCGCGGGCGAACAGTTTTGTAATTACTTTTCGGACAGTTTGGTTTTGCTGCGGCAGAAATTAAAGCAAAATAATTCGGTTTAATTTATTTAACAGAATCATTGCCGTAACTGAAATAATTGCTGTAGGCTCAAGTTTTTATTGACTTTCAAGCAAAAAGAAACATATAAATAATTCGGTATAAGAAAACTGAAATTCAGGTAAATACAAAGTTGGGCGGCTACCTTTTGAATTTCTTGAAGACCGAAAAATGATAAATGACTGGAGCGCAAGCATTACCGCTTGTAATGAGCGCGTGAGCGCAATTTGTCGCAAGGAAATATATCTATGATTCGCATTTTAGGGATTTTGCTGGCGGCGATTTTTGCGATTTTGAGTTTTTTTCATTTGTATTGGGCGGCTGGCGGCAGATTCGGAGGCAACGCGGCTATTCCGACCATCGGCGGCAAACGTCTTTTGAACCCTACGCCGTTCTGGACGATTTTAGTTGCGGCGGCACTTTTCGCCGCAATGCTCGTAGTGCTTGGACGCCTTAAAATTTGGGGTGCATTTGTCCCAGGTTGGATTTTCTATTCGGGAACTTGGGTAATTTCGCTGTTGTTTTTGCTTCGGACAATCGGCGATTTCCGATATGTCGGCTTTTTCAAAAACGTTACCGATACAAACTTTGCGCGTTGGGATACAATTTTATTTTCGCCGCTCTGTCTGTTCATCGGCGTTGTCGCCTTTCTGATTAGCTATTACGAAGCACAAGAAAGCCAAAAGAAATCAACGCGTCGCCCAACAAGTCATCTGACGTGAGGCGGAAACAGCGGCTTTGTTATCGCGTTGTCCGTTAAACTTTACGTTGTCGCTGGCGGTTTCCACCCGCGTCAACTCCGCCGTTAGAAAAAACTTCAATCAAATAAAAAGCCGTCTTTTGCAAAACGGCTTCCAGTCAATTCAATTTTGTAAATAATCTCTAGCTCATAAATCCGCGAAAGTTTTTAGAATTTACTGAATGACCCGGAAATATTTTGTCGTAGCTCATGTTGCCTAAATGTTTTCCGGCGATTTCGGCGAAAACGTCGCGGAAATCGGTTGTAACGGCTAAATCGCGTCCTTCGTTTAGTTGGCTTTCACTCAAGCCTTTCCAATCGCCGTAAACTTTTCCGCCTTTAACATTGTTGCCCAAAATCAGCATCTGGTTGCCGTGTCCGTGGTCTGTGCCGTTCGTTCCGTTCTGGCGGGCGGTTCTGCCGAATTCGGACATTGTTAAGATTACAACGTCGTCCATTTGCGCGCCCAAATCGGCGGCGAGCGCGGCGATTGACTGCCCGAAATCTCTAAGTAAATTCGCTAATTGCCCGCGCGCGCCGCCCTGGTTCGAGTGAGTGTCCCAG
>JALZOE010000563.1 GCA_030857325.1 Acidobacteriota bacterium | reverse complement strand
CATACAAACCGAGCCGGTTCCGGCAATAACGACCAGCCCGGCTTTACCTAACGTAACTCCGTAAAGCGCGATTTCGGCGTCGGTCGTAACCACAATTGGATTTATTCTCAACCGCTGAAAAAAACTTTCACGCACGCGCGCGCGTAAATCCTCGCGCCGGACTCCGGCTAAACCGAGCGCGGCGGAAACCATATCGCCGCGGCTTCTATTTGCGGCGTCGCAAGCGGCTTCGGCGGCTTTGACGATATTTGAAACCGCCGTTTCGACGCCGACGCGCAGCGGATTCGACGCGCCCGCGAAACCTTCGGCGACAAAATGATTTTCTTCGTTCAAGAGAATTACCTGCGTGTTTGTTCCGCCGCCGTCAACGCCGAGATACAAATTATGCGAATTGCGAACGCGCCGCTTTTTCGACTTATTTGCTGAATTTGAAACCATTAAATATTTTTATAGACGAAAAATCGACTTTGGTATATTCTAACTATATCTCGTTCTATAATAAAAACTAAAAGATTTTATTCGCGCGATAAACATAGGTGATAGGTGATAAGTGATAAGTATTAGTCAAAATCTTAATACCGCCACTTATCACTTATAACTTATTACCTAACACTTATAAAAGATGGAAATAAGACAGTTAAAAGCGTTTCTGGCAATCGCCGAGGCGAAAACTTTTACGGCGGGCGCAAAGCGCGTCAATATCACGCAGGCGGCGGTTTCGATGCAGATTCGGCAGTTGGAAGATGAAGTCGGACTGCCGCTTTTCGTCCGCACGCCGCGCCGCGTCATCGTTACCGAAGCTGGCGAATACCTGTTGGAGCGCGCCCGGAAAATCCTGCGCGAACACGACGCCGCGCTTGCCGAGATTGCCGAAGTCGCGGGCGCGGAACACGGGCGTCTTCGCATCGGTTCGGCGTCGGCGATGTTTGCGACGATGCAGCTGCCGAAAATTCTGGAAACATTAAAACAGAAATTTCCGCGAGCCGAAATCAACGTCAGTTCGGGAACGAGCCATATTCTGGTCGAAAAAATTCTGCACGGCGAAATCGACATCGCGTTCGTGTCCCTGCCGGTCGAGACGGCGAATATTTTGACCGAGCTTTTGTTCAGCGACGAAATCGTCGCCATCGCGCACCCGAAACATCCGCTCGCCAAACAAAAATATATCAGCGCGGCGACGCTTGCCGGCGAACATCTGATTTTGGGCGAAAAGGGCGGCAACACGCGCCGCCTGATTGACGATTTTTTCGCGGCGGCAAACGTCAAACCGAATGTAATGATGGAACTTTCGCGACAGGAAGCAATCAATCAGATGGTCGAAAACAATTTGGGCGTCGGCATCGCAGGTGCGAAAACCGTTTCAAAAGATATCTCCGACGGCAAACTCGTTTCCTGGTGGATAGAAGGCGCGGAAATTAAATGGGATTTAGGCTTGGCGCGTCTGCGCGGCGGTTATTTTTCGCCGATTGGCAAAGAGTTTGTCAATTACTGCAAAGACAGCTTTAAAGAAAGAGAAAGGGAATTTAAGCTAAAAAGCAAAAGGTAAAGGTAAAAATGAAGGCAAATTTAACATTCAAAGTTCAAAGTTCAAAGTTCAAAGTTCATGGTCGGTGGTCGGTGGTCGGTGGTCGGTGGTCGGTCGGCTTTTTTCTTTTTCTGCTTACTGGATACTGCTCACTGCTCACTGCTCAAACTTTGCCGTTCGCCGCGCCGCAGACGGTCGGAATGTCCGCCGCAAAGCTCAATCAAATCGACGCTCTCGTTTCAAAAGACATCGCCGATAAAAAACTTCCCGGCGCGGTCGTTCTTGTCGGACACAAAGGAAAAATCGTTTACCGCAAAGCGTTCGGCAATCGCTCACTTGTTCCGACGGTTGAAAAAATGACGGTTGACACGATTTTCGACGCGGCGAGCCTTACAAAACCGATTGCGACGGCGACGAGCGTTATGATTTTAGTCGAGCGCGGGCAGCTTCGTCTGAACGACACAATCGGCAAATTCATCCCGGAAATTCAAGACGAAAATGCCAAACGAGTTACGATTCAACAGCTTCTGACGCACGTTTCCGGTTATCAGCCGGATTTCGACTTGCGCGAAAAATGGACGGGACGCGACGGAATGCTTCAGGCGCTTTATAAAGAAAAACTGCGCCAACCGGCGGGAACGAAGTTTGTTTATTCGGATATTGGTTTTATTGTGCTTGGCGAGATTGTTTCAAGAGTTGCTGGTAATGAAAAGTCTGTTAAAGCAGTAAATTATCCAACGGT
>JALZOE010000562.1 GCA_030857325.1 Acidobacteriota bacterium | reverse complement strand
GGCAACAACAGTGCGCCTGACGGAACAATTGCTTTCGGCTACGCGGCGGCTTGTTTGGGTCTTTTTGGCGGACCCGAATGTGACTACAATGGCGGCGCGGCTACACCGGGCAGCTTTATCATCTTTAATACCCTGAATGCCGGTTCAACCGGATCGGTTGTGGCAAATGCTGCCGCAGCGCAACAAGGCGCTCGCCTTATTTACAACGATTTCGGATTGAGTAATAATTTCGGGTTTGATTTGAGAGATTTGGAAGCGTTCAGCGCTTTCAGAACTCCTTTTGGCGATGTTGGTAGAAACACCTTATTCGGCGATAACTTCTATCAAGTCAATCTGGCGTTGGTTAAAACAACCAACATTAACGAACGATTTAGAATCGAGTTTCGCGCCGAGGCGCAAAACTTGCTTAATGAGCGCAACTTCGGTGTTCCTGACGCCATTACGGAAGACGCTTCCAACGGTCTTACCGTTAGCAGTTTCCAAAATCCCGGCTTTAATGCTGGAAGCGTTCGTCAGCTTCGCTTCGGCGTGCGATTCCTTTTCTAATTTTTGAAAAGTAATCAATTTATTAAGAGGAGAGTTTTTTACTCTCCTCTTTTTTTTGCGGTGCGAACTAGTGATAAAATTGTCCGATTAATTAAATGAACGAAAATTTCGGTAAAAATACTACAATTCCCCTGACGCCGCTCGGCGCGGGCGATTTGATTGACCGCGCCGTCAGGTTTTACCGGGGTAATTTCTGGACGTTTATCTGGATTGCCGCGCCGCCGATTGTTGTCGGGACAATTGTTTCGGTCGGATGGACGATGCTCGGACGGTGGATTTTTTCTGTTGCCGCGGCGCGTAATACCGATGAATTGTTCGGCTATTATTTTTTTACGTGGTTCGGCGGAATTATAATTTTGCTGACGGAAATAATTGCGACGCTGACGGTGATGGGCGGCGCGGCGCGAAATTTCGTGCGTCATCTGTTGTTCGGCGAACCGATTACTTTTCGGGAAACTTATAGAAATACGGTAAAAAGGCTCAGCGGTTTAATCGCCGCTTCGAGTCTTATAACTTTTCTGCTGGGATTTGTCGGACTAATCATTTTTTATTTTGGATTGTTTGTCGGTGCGATAGCCGTGATGATTGCGCTTGCCGCTTTTAGTTTTGCGCCGGTCGTGTCGTTTATCGTTTCGCTCGGTTTGGGTTTGGCGGTTGCGGCGGGCGCGCTCTGGCTGTTTTTTCTGGTCGCTTCGCGGCTTGCGTATATTCCGCAGGTAATGCTGGTCGAAGGACTCGGCGTTTTTTCAGCCGTCGGTCGCAGCGCGAGCCTGGCGAGCGGCAACGTCAAACGTCTCGCCGGATTATTTATTTTCACGGTGTTTGCAACTTATTCGGCGCTGGCGCTGCTTTACGTGCCGCTCGGCTGGTATGCCTGGGCGAACGGCGTGGAGATTTTCGCCTTTAATCCCGACGCGGCTCCGGCGTGGTATCAAATTGCCGGTCAATTCGTCTGGCAGACGAGCTTGATTCTTTTGATGCCGACGTGGATGATTGGACTTTGCCTGCTGTATGTTGACGAGCGCGTCCGGCACGAAGGTTACGATATAGAATTGATGGCGGCGCGGCGACTGGGCGAGATTCCCGCCGTTCCGCAGCAATTTGTCAATCCGCTGCAGCCCGCTCTGGCTGACCGAAAACCGCACGACGTTCCGGCACAAAAGAGAAACGCTTCGACGACGCTCGGACTTGAATAAAAATTTGAAACCTGAAAACTTCAAAACTGATAATCAAAATTTTTGCCGCGCGAAGGTTTCGCGTTGTGCGGGGATTTTTCTGTTTATTTCGGCGGCGATTGCGCCTGCCGCGATTTACGGAAAAACTCCGGCTGAGTATCGCGAAAACATTAAAGAGGCGAGAATTTTGACACAAAGTTTGATTTATACGGATGTCGAAGAAATGTCGGCGGCTGAACGTCTCGATTACGAGCGTCAGGCGCTGGCTGAAATTCGCGCCGCCGTGCCTGAGCGCGAAAAAATCGATTGGCGCGGCGCGGCGGTTGAAACGAACAATCGATGGCTAATCGAAAAATTAAACGAAGTTGAAAACGAAAGGGAAAAATCGGCGCGGCGTGAGGCGATTTTAACCGAAGTCGGCGAACGACTCGAAGCGATTGAGCAAAAATTAAACGAGCTGGAAAATCCGTCCGCCTCAAGTCGCGCCAAAGACGAAGACAAACAAAAGCTGGCGGAGATTTTGCGCCGCGAAGAATACTTGAAGCCGGAAAAAC
>JALZOE010000141.1 GCA_030857325.1 Acidobacteriota bacterium | reverse complement strand
TAAGAAAACAGAGACGCAAAACCGGCGAGTAAATACTAATTGTTTCAAATAAAAAATCGTTGCCGACTTATTCAAAAACGAGCCATAATGATAAAAGAAATATTTATTAAAAACTTGGATTATGCCCGTTATAAAAATTGAAATTGCTGTCAACGCGCCGATTGAAAGAGTTTTTGATTTGGCGAGGTGTATCGATTTGCACGAAGCGACGATGACGAAACACATTGAGCGAGCCGTTGAGGGCGTAACGAAAGGTTTAATAAATTCGGGCGAAACCGTAACGTGGCAGGCGACGCATTTCGGCGTCCGGCAAAAACTGACTTCCAAAATAACGCAATTTAATCGCCCGCGTCATTTCCGCGACTCGATGATAAAAGGCGCGTTTCTGCGTTTCGACCACGACCACTTTTTTGAAACAAAAGGAGCGCAGACGATTATGCGCGACGTTTTCGACTACACATCGCCGCTCTGGATTTTCGGCAAAATAGCCGACGCGCTTTTTCTCGAAAATTATATGAGGGAAATGTTGACGGAGAGAAACAATTTGATTAAACAAGTTGCCGAAAGCGACGATTGGCGAAAGTTTTTAATTTAATAATTAGCCAAACGCCGCGCCGCTTCGACAATTTCAGAAATCTGCGGCAGAAAATAATCTTCCATAGCGGGCGCGAACGGCACGGGCGCGTCGATTGAGGCGACGCGGAGGACGGGCGCGTCGAGCCATTCAAACGCTTCTTCGGCGATGATTGCCGCAATCTCGCCGCCGATGCCGCCGGTTAAAGACGATTCGTGCAGAACGAGAGCGCGGTTTGTTTTTTTAACCGTCGTTAGAATCGCCGCCTTGTCGAGCGGCGCGAGGGAGCGTAAATCAACGACTTCGACTTGCAAACCGTCGGATTTTTCCAGTTCATCCGCCGCGTCGAGCGCGTTTAAAACCTGCGCGCCGAACGTGATGATTGATAAATCCTTGCCTTCGCGGGCGATTCTCGCCTTGCCGATTTCGACAATATAATCTTCTTTGGGCAATTCTTCACGCAATCTCGGCAGACGATAAAGTTTTTTGTGTTCAAAAAACAAAACCGGGTCGGGGTCTCGAATCGCCGCTTTGATTAAACCTTTGGCGTCATACGCGGTTGACGGTTCAACCATTTTCAAGCCCGCCGTGTTGAGAAAAAACGATTCGGCGTTCAGAGAATGAAACGGTCCGCCGCGCACGCCAGAGCCGCAAGGTCCGCGAAACACGGCGGAAATTGCGCCGCACCCGCGATAACGCGATTTTGCCGCGTAGTTGGTCAGCATATCGAAGCCGCACGAGATAAAATCGATAAACTGAAATTCGGCGACCGGCTTCATCCCTAAAAGTGCCGCGCCGCACGCCGCGCCGACAATCGCCGCCTCGCTTATCGGCGTGTCAATCATCCGCTCCGCGCCGAATTTATCTATAAAGCCTTCGGTCAATTTAAACGCGCCGCCGTATGCGCCGACATCTTCACCGATGACGAACACGGTTTCGTCCGCCGTCATTTCATCCCAGATGCCTTGCCTGATTGCTTCGATTAAAGTCGCGCCTTTTTCCTGTTTGATTGCTGTCGCCATTATTGTTGTTGAACTTTTTGCGCTTGCTTTTGAATAATCGGCAACAGCCCGCGCAAGGCTTGATTGACCGATTCCGAATTTGTGAAAACCGCCGCCACGTCCGGCTCTAAAATAATCGCGTTGTTTTTGTTCGCAATTCGATTCGCGTATTTTCCGCGAATGCCGCCAGTGAAATTGTATTCGTCGAGCATTTCCGTTTCTTCATTTTGTTTCTTGTTCATATTTTCTTTTCTCTTTCGGCGTCGCTAATCTGGCGCTGATAATTCTGATTTTATCATTGCGGTCAGCGCGGATGACAATTAATTGCCGCTGCTTTTTTGAATAACTTGAAATAACAAAACGATTTTCATCTGCTAAATGCAATGGGTCTGGAATTGTCAGTGAAAGCGAATCGGAGAAAACCGGCGTTGCTTCTTCAAACGAAACGCCGTGTTTTTTCAAATTCGTTTTCGCTTTTTCGGCATTCCATTCAAACAAATCATTCATTTTTCAATTTCTTTGCTTCGTCTTCGTCGCCGAATAAACGACTGACCGGCGATTCGATAAAATCCATTGCTTCTTGTTCAAGTAACAATTTTTCGAGTAACTGCGCGGATTTTTCGGCGCGCTCGCGGTCGTCTTTTTGGATTTGCAGAACGATGCGCCCGTCTTTATTCGGGATTTCGCTTAAGGTTTTGAAATTGTTGAGCCAGATTTCTAAAGTTAATTTGAAAAAACGTTTTTTGATTTTGACTGCTTCGATTTCCTTGACGGGAACGCGCACTTCTTTGACGCCGGTTCGCATTATGCCGAAGATTTTCGCTTCAAATTCGAGAACGATTCCGGCGCGGCTGATTTTCGCCAGCCCGTCCACGGCTTTGAAACCGCCGGTCTGCGAGCCGTCGATTTTAAATGGAATGCTGATAAATCCTGTGTTCGACATCGGTTTTACAAATCCTGCGCCCGCGTTTCGTCCACTTCCGGGTGAATTTCGAGTTCGTCCATTTTTTCTTTTTCGCGGATGTAATTAAACGCCGACCAGAGCGAGACAGCGCGATTTTTCGATGAGCCATTTTATTTTATAATTTTCATTTGCGGACTCATTTAATCGTTACTTTTTCAAAACCTCGCGTTTGAACGCGGGCGGAACAATCGAATTATCGAAAACATCATAAGCGGCGCTTTTCGGTTCCGGCGCGGGCGCTCGTTCGGCGATTTCCAATTCGGCTTCTAAATAACCGGCAATTTCTTTAACCGTATTCTGCAAATCTTCGATTGCCGCAAATTTCCGTTCGATTAAAAATCTTTCATAGCGTTCAATCGGGTCATTATTTTTCGCCCAAAAATCGATTTCACCTGCGGGAACATAACTTTGATTGTCGTGTTCGGCGTGTCCCTTGCGGCGGTAGGTGTGCGCTTCGATTAAGACCGAACCTTTCCCGCCGCGCGCGTGTTCGACCGCCGTTTTCATCGTTTCATAACAGGCGACAACATCATTGCCGTCAACCGACAAACCCAAAATGCCGTAGCCGACCGCCTTTTCGACAAAATTTTCGGCGGCGCATTGATTGCGTGTCGGCGTCGAGTATGCGTAGCCGTTGTTTTCGATAATCGTAATGAGCGACAATTTCTGCACGGCGGCGAAATTGACGCCTTCGTGAAACGTTCCCGTCGAAGTCGTTCCGTCGCCGACGTAAGCAACCGCGACGCGATTTTCCCGCTTCATTCTAGCGGCAAGCAAAACGCCCGTCATCACCGGAATCATATCGCCCAGGTGAGAAATCGGACCGACAAAGCCTTTTTCCAAATCGGCGAAATGAAACTGCACGTCGGTTGCGCGACTCGGCGCGTTCGCCTTGCCTAAATATTGCGCGAAAATCGTGCGCGGCAAAATTCCTTTGACAAAAACCGCGCCGATGTCGCGTATCAATGGCGCGATAAAATCCTGCTCCGAAAGCGCGAAAGCCGTTCCGACCGCCGTCGCTTCCTGTCCGAGAGAGGTGAAAACGCCGCCCGTCAGCTTCGACTGCCGCTTGAGTAAAACCGTTCTCTCGTCAAACATTCTGGTCAATTTCAGAAAACGATACATTTCCAAAAACTGTTCTTTCGTCAAAGAAGTTTCCGGCGTGCAGGCGAGCGGTTCGGTTAAATTTTTTAAGTTTGTTTTTGCTGACATTTATTTCTTCAAAAAGTATTTAATTATTCCGTAAATGCTAATCAGCACCCATAAAGATTCAACTACAAACGCCGAGAAATTAAAATTGTAAAAAAGCGAAAAAACTATCAGTGCGGCGCCCGCGCCGTTCAGCACGGAATAAGTCAGACTTTCACTCTTAAGTTTTTCGGTTTGCAGCAGAATATACGCTGAAATTATCGTAAAAACGCCGATTGAACCAACGAAATCATACCAGGCATATTTCATAAAATTTGTCGTTTCATCTGATTTCCTGACAACCGGTCGAATCCAGTCTAGAGATAAACATTAAGCCGAAACGATAACCGAGATAAACGCTTTTCATATTTATTTTTTCGATTTTATCATTTCTTGTGTGAAGGAAATTCCTCCAGCTTCCGTCGAGTCCGCCGAAAGTTATCGCCGGAATATCGCGGCTCTTAAACGATGACGAATCGGCGTCCGCTCCGATAATCTCCGCGTCAATGAGTTTGAAATCGTTTTCTTTGCCGAGTTTTTTCGCAGCCGAAATCATTTTGAAACTTGAAGCATTTTGCAAAATCATCGGCGAGGCAAATCCGAAACTGTCAAAGTTGACCATCGCGCAGTATTGTCCGCGTTTTTCCTTCGGAATAACTTTTGCCATTGCTTCCGAGCCGAGCAAACCTTTTTCTTCCTGGTCAAAAGCGACGAAAACGTATGATTTTTCGGTTTCGATTCGACGGAGAGTTTTAAAGAGATGCGTGATAATTGTGATGCCCGTCCAATTGTCAATCGCTCCGCAGCCGTCGTCGGTTTTATCGTAATGCGCTCCAACGACGATAGTTTCATCGGATTTACCTTTTTTCCTGACGACGACATTTGAAATTTTGTCCTTATTAAATTTTTCGATGGTGATTTCATCGTCTTTCGCGCCCATTTGAGCGAAAAGTTTTTTGACCGATTCGAGTCGTTCTTCTTTTTTGCACGGAGCAAGTTTAACGCTCTCGGCAATCGATTCTTCAGTCGAAACCGGAGAATCGGTTTGTTGTCCGAAAGATTCGGTTGAAAAACACAAAACCGATAACAAAAGTAGTTTGTAAATTAATTGAAGGGTGTGCATAATTAAATATCAATAATATCAATGGTTTAGAAGCGGGCTGCTGCCCGCTATTCGCGGACATCAACGGAAGGCGGGCTACTGCCCGCCTCTAAACCTAACAATGATAATTTTTAACAAAAATGAATTACGCACAGGCTTCAATTAATTTGGATTTATTTCGTATCATTTTTTAATTCAAATTTGCTGACCAAACCACCTGCACCGACCGCCCAAACCGCATTTTTGCCTTTTGCCTGAACGGAATTATAATTTTCCTTGTCCAAATTTTTCCACGTTTTTCCGCCGTCCGTCGATAAGTCCGAACCGCTCGAACCGACGGCAATCAAAGTTTTTCTATCGATGAAAGCCGCGCCCGAACGGTAACCGTTCAAGCCTTTCGCCGCCTTCCAGCTTTTTCCGCCGTCGCCGGTAAAAGCCAGATTATTATTGATTTCACCCGGCTTTTCGTAATTGCCGCCGACGATAAAGCCGTTTTTCGCGTCGTGCATCGCAATCGAAAAAATTCCGCTGCCCGCCGAGCCTTTGATAATCGGCGTATCCGAAACAAGCCAACTCGAACCGCGATTATTAGAGCGGAAAACGCGCGCGTCCGTTCCGCCGGAAACCAGGAAGGCGTCCGATTTTCCGTTGACGATAATGCACGTTCCACTCGCGGCGAACGCGGCTTCGCCAGCTTTCGCGTCCGGCATTTTGTCATTCGATAAAATTTTCCACGTCTCGCCGTCCGTCGTTTCAAGTAAAAGATATTTGCCGTCAACCGGGTCGCTCATCGCGATTCCGTGCGTTTTGTCCCAAAAAGCGAAAGCGTCGAAAAATGCCTTCGGATTCATATTCTTAAATTGCAGCTTCCAACTTTGTCCGCCGTCAATCGTTTTATAAATCCGCGAATTTTCGCCTTCGCCGATGCTTAAAAGATAAGCCTCTTCAGCATCAAACGCTTCAATATCGCGGAAATCCAATTTCTCCGCGCCGGGAACTTTGCCGACCGTCCACGTTTTGCCGCCGTCAATCGTTCTTAAAAAAGTTCCGCCCGCGCCGCTTGCCCAGACGATGTTTTCACTGACGACGGAAAGCCCGCGCAAACTCGCTTTTGTGTCAATAGTTTGCTTTTGCCACTGTGCTTCGACGATTGCTGAAGAGAGAAAAAATATAATTAACAAGATAATGATTTTCATACAAAAGTTTTAAGAAAATTTATCCACAGATGAACACGGATTCACACGGGTAAGAAAAGGATACGGAAATTTGATATGTTTTTTTATTTTTGGTTTCATCCGCGTTCATCGGTGTTCATCTGTGGATAAATTTTCTTCGGTTTTAATAAACCATCCGCGTTTTTATCGTCCCGCGCACGTCTTTTAAAATTTCAAACGCTTCGCCGGACAATTTCGTGTCGATGTCCAGAATTACATAACCGATTCGGTCATTCGTTTTCAGGTATTGACCTAAAATATTGATGTCTTTTGCCGAAAGGCGCGAATTTATCTCGCCCAAAACGCCCGGAACGTTTTTGTGAATGTGCAGAATGCGATGTGTTGCCGCCTGCGTCGGCAGATTTATTTCGGGAACGGTGTGCGAGCCGTTCGACGTTCCGAGTTCGAGATAACTTATCAGTTTCGCCGTAACGTCAAGACCGATATTCGCCTGCGCTTCTTCGGTCGAGCCGCCGATGTGCGGCGTTAAAATGACGTTCGGCAAATTTTGCAGAATTGATACGAATTCGTCGCCGTTTTTTTCCGGTTCGTCGGGAAAAACGTCAATCGCCGCGCCGCCGATTGCGCCGCTTTCGATTGCCGCTTTCAGTTGGTTCAAATCGACGACATCGCCGCGCGAATGATTGATTAAAATCGCGTCTTTCTGAAAAAATGAAAGCGTTTCCTCGTTTATCATACTGCGCGTCGTCGCGTCCGACGGCACGTGCAGCGTTACGATGTTCGATTGCTCTAAAAGTTCATTTAAATCACGAATCTGTTTGGCATTGCCGTGCGGCAGTTTCGTCAAAACGTCGTAATAAACGACGTTCATCCCCAACGCTTCCGCCATCACGGAAACCTGCGAGCCGATATTGCCGTAACCGATTATTCCGAGAGTTTTGCCGCGCAGTTCAAACG
>JALZOE010000561.1 GCA_030857325.1 Acidobacteriota bacterium | reverse complement strand
GAATTGAATGTTTTCGGGACTGCTGCCGGTTGAGGCGGCGATTTCCAGAACCAATTCCTTAATCGTTCGCGCTTCGCCCGAACCGATATTTACCGCGCCTCGAACGTCGGAATCGAGCAGCGCGACGTAAGCCTGCGCCGTTTCTTCGGTTGACATAAAATCACGTATTTGATTGCCGTGCGAAGTTTTCGCCGTTTCGTTATTGAGCAAAGAGCAGATAACCGCCGGAACAAGTCGGTTGGGCGGTTCATGTTTGCCGAACATAAAGAAAACTCTGCCCCAGGCGAAACTGACGCCGACGACTTCGGTATATTTTTCCAATGTCTGATACAAAGCCGTTTTTGTCGCCGCGTATAACGATTGCGGGTCTAGCTTTATTTCCTCCGAAAGAAAATCTTCTTCGCTCTCTTCATATTCGGATAGAGTTCCGGCGACGACGACTCTTTTTCCGCCGCATTCGACAAACTTTTGAACCAGATGCAGACTCGCCTTCAGCCAATCGACATTTTCCGTCGCGTTCCAAAATTTTCCGTGTTCGACATACCACGCGAAATGAAGCAGATGCGTCGGGCGAACGATTTTCAGAAGATTTTCGGCTTCGTCGGAATCGAGCAGATTCGCTTTGTGCCAAATCAAATTTTCATCCGACTTCGGCAACTCCGATTTCGACGTAACAGCGTGAACCGTGTAGCCTTTTTCCAGTAACGGAGCAATCGCGCAGCCGCCGACAAAACCCGTCGCTCCCGTTAGTAAAACACTTTTCATAAAGTCAATTTTAGCCGTTCCGAATCGATAAATCTCTTCATAACCAACAAAGACTCTGAAGAAGTTTAGAATCAAAAGCCGAGCTAAACTTTTCCAGAGCCGTTTTCAAACAATAGTCAGTATAACAAGCGCGGCGTTTTACTCAAAACGGCGAGTTGAAATCTTCGAGCAGCGGCAGGTTTTTGTCGCGTTCCGATAAAATCGGATTTCGGGCGTTCCAATTTATGCCGATTTTCGGGTCGTCCCAGCGAATTCCCGCGTCGGACGCGCCGACATACGCGCTGTCAACTTTGTATTGCACGACGACTTTTTCAGTTAAAGTGCAGAAGCCGTGAGCAAATCCTTTCGGAATATAGACAGCCTTAAAATTGTCTTCGGAAAGCTCAATCGAATCCCACTGACCGAAGGTTTCCGAATCTTTACGCAAATCCACGAAAACGTCGAGAATTTTTCCCTGAACCGCTCGAACCAGCTTTGTTTCTGTGTGCGGCGGAAGCAGAAAATGCAAGCCGCGAATTATGTGAATCTGGGTCGAAAGCGATTGGTTTTCCTGAATCCATTCGGTCTGCAAATCGTGTTCGGCAAAAATTTCGCGGTCGTAGCTACGCATAAAATAGCCGCGCTCGTCGCCGCGCGGCGCGAAACGAATTTCATACGAACCTTCGAGTTTCAACGGTATTATTTCCATTTTATTTTTGCGTGTTTATTTTTGTGTGTAAGCCTCTATCTGCTTTTGCGTCAATTCGATTAAATCTTTGTTTTCCTTAAAATTTTTATACCAATCGACCGTCATTTCGATTGCTTCGTTCAAACTCAGTTTCGGAAACCAATGCAGCTTGTTTTTCGCCTTCGCGCTGTCGAGTTTTAATAAATTTGCTTCGTGCGGCTGATTTCCTTCGGCGATTTCCCAATTGACGGAATTGTTCCAGACGCGCTTAATTTCTTCCAAAACCCAGCCGACCGGCTTTGAATCTTCCTCCGAAGGTCCGAAATTCCAGGCATCGGCAAAGTCCTTTTCGCCCGCGTAAAGTTTTTCGGCTAACAGCAAATAGCCGGAAAGCGGTTCGAGAACGTGCTGCCAAGGGCGAATCGAGTTCGGATTGCGGATTTCCAATCGTTCGCCGAAAACGAGCGAGCGAAAAACGTCGGGCAAAAGCCTGTCTTCCGACCAATCGCCGCCGCCGATGACGTTTCCGGCGCGCGCCGTCGCGATTAAAGTTTCGCCGTCGGCGAAAAACGAATTTCGATACGC
This sequence comes from Acidobacteriota bacterium, assembly GCA_030857325.1. Lineage (GTDB taxonomy): Bacteria > Acidobacteriota > Blastocatellia > Pyrinomonadales > Pyrinomonadaceae. Next base: position 281 of record JALZOE010000561.1, on the reverse strand, counting down.
CGAAACCGCGAGTTCGGCGCACGCCTTGCTGTTTGAATACGGGTCAAAGCCGCCGAGCCGTTCCGTTTCGCGATACGCCCAGAGCCATTCTTTGTTTTCGTAAACTTTATCGGTCGTAACGATGACGACCGATTTGACCGAATCGGTTTGCCGAATCGCTTCTAAAACGTTGATTGTGCCGATGACGTTTGTCGTGTAGGTTTCGACCGGCTGGCGATACGAGCGGCGGACGAGCGGCTGCGCGGCGAGATGAAAAACGATTTCCGGCTGAAATTCCCTTG
>JALZOE010000140.1 GCA_030857325.1 Acidobacteriota bacterium | reverse complement strand
CCGACGGAAGAAAGTTTAACGCTTTTGATGTGGTGAACAACCGTTTGTCGAGAAACGGCGCGTCCCGTCTCGCCGCAATCGCTACAACCATTTTGCGGAAGTTCTTTCGACATTTGAACGCCGCTGTTACAACAATCCATAATTTTACTTTGCCTTGTATCCGATTCCGTTGATTGCTTTTTTAATTTGTTCGAGCGTGATTTGCTTCGGATTAAAAACCACCGTGACGTTTTTCTTCGGGTAACTTGCTTTGCAAGAGACAACGCCGTTTAGCTGTCTCAAAGTTTCGTCAATGTGCGCGGCACAGCCTTGACAAGTCATTCCTTCGACATCAATCACCACTGTTTTATTTGCCCGGCTTTCCGACCCGGAAACGGCAAATATCGGCTTATTGTTTGAAGACTGTTGCGAATTGCTGACCGCTGCCGCCAGATAGCCCGTGTAATAAGGCGCGAGCGCAAGAGTTAAAATTACTAAAACTCCCGCCCACGAGAAAAGTTTATTTACTTTGCTAAACGGCTTTACTGCACAGTTTTCCGTTTGACCGCAATCTTCCCGACGAAAATAAATTCGATAGAAACTTAGGAAATACTGATTCGGTTCAAAGCCCAGGCATCTCGGCGTTCCTGCAAATCGGCGTTATACAACTCGCACGACAGTTTCAACCACGCTTCGAGTTTTTGCTGTTGCCGCTTTGACGGGTAAAGCCTGAATTTATATGTTTTTTGTGCCGGCACTAGTGTTAAATTATCATAGCTAAATTAAATAAACCAAACGAAACGATTTCTCTAACTTGTTATGAAAATTCTGGTAGCGGGAATGGGTAACGTCTTGCGCGGCGACGACGGTTTCGGAATCAGAGTCGTTGAAGAATTAAAGAAAAACTACCATCTTCCCGAAGCGGTTGACATCTACGAAGCAGGCATCGGCGGTATCGGTCTTGTGCAGGAGTTGATGAACGGTTATGACGCTCTTGTCGTGGTTGACGCGGTGGAAAAAGGCGCGGAAGCTGGAACGCTTTTTGTGCTTGAGCCGCTCGAACATCTGGCGGAGATGACGAACGAAAATCTTCACGAATCAATGGTTGATATGCACTACGCCAACCCGTCGAAAGTTTTGCTGATGGCGAGAGTGTTAAAGGTCTGTCCGCCGAAAGTTTTTTTAGTCGGCTGTCAGCCCGAATATGTTGATGATGCGGTTGAAGGTTTGCGCCCACCGGTTGAACGCGCCGTGCCGCAGGCGGTCAAGGAAGTTTTGGCTTTGATTGATGAATTATTAAAAAACTAATTCGCCTCTAATTTAGCGATTTTCTCTTCGAGGCTGGTAACAACTTTGTCCTGGTTGAGATTTCTCCACAATTCAACTGACTGCCGGTAAAAATTCAAAGCCTCGGTTTTGTTTCCGATTGTTGCCTGCGCGTTTCCGCATTCGCTCAAAACATACGCTTGGACGGATTTGCGTTTAACCTGGCGGCTGGAATCAAGAGCCTGCTCGAAATATTTGAGAGCCTCTGAATTATTTTGCAGTTTGATATAATCGTTGCCGATTCGCACCAGGTTTTGCGTGTATTCGGGCATATCGTCCGCCTGCTTCCAAAACGGTTGGGCTTTCAAATCTTCCTGCAAGCCCCTTTCCAGATCGTTTTGTTTTTTAGCGATGACGCCGAAAATAATGTGCGTAAATGCCGCCGAGCGCAAATCGCCGATTCGTTCCCAGATTTCCAACGCTTTACCAAAGTGCTGTTTGGCTTTTTCGAGTTCGTTTAATCTTTGATAAGCAAAGCCCATTGCCCGCAGAGCGTTCGCTTCGTCCGATTGCTCACCGAGTTCGCGCCAAATCTGCAAAGCCTTTTCGTAAATCGGAAGCGAGTCCGGCAGAGTTTCCGGCTTGGAACGCAAACTATCGGCTTGCTGATGAAGTTTGACGGCGGCGAGAATTTGACGGTCGTGCTCCGTCAACGGGCGAAAATCGGCAATCGCCAATTTATATTCGCCCGGTTCGGCGCGTTCGGAGAGAGTGTAAATTTCAATGCGATATTCGCCCGCCGTTTCCGTGCCGATTCTGATTTGTTCGGTGCCGCGTCCGCTCGTCGGCGTATCAAACTCGCCGATTAGTGCGCCCGTCGGCGTGAATACTTTGGTAATCACATCGACATCGCGCTGCTCAACCGATAAATTAACAAACTGCCCTTTTTCAAGTTCGGCGGTATAAGTGTGAACTTCATCGTTCATAATTTTATCCGTGACCGGATTTTCTATTGACAGTTGATTTTTATCGGGCAATGAATTTCGTGAGCAACTCGCTCCGCTGATAACGAAGAAAACTAAAAGCGAAATGCAGGCTGAAATCCTAAAATTATTTACGCGGCGGCAATTACGATTGATTTTCATTTTTAATATCTCCGAAAGAATGGGAAAATGTTACTCCTTCGGTAATTGCAATGCAAAAACAAATGACCAGAAAATCTCTTTATACTTTTGCCGCGCTGTTTTTCGTGACTATATTTTTTATCGCTGCCGACGGTCAGGAACCTCAATACGGCGGCAGCGTCGTGGTCGCCGTGACGATGGATCCGGGCGGACTCAATCCCGCTGTTACCACGCAAGCCGCCGTTCATCTCGTCTGCGGCTCGGTGTTCAGCAGTTTGGTCGCGCAGGATTTTGAATTGAATCCGGTGCCTGATTTGGCGACGCGCTGGGAAGTTTCCAATGACGGCAAAACTTACACTTTTTATCTGGCTGAAAACGCCGAATTTCACGACGGCGTGCCGCTGACATCCGCCGATGTGAAATTTACTTTTGAAGAGCTGCTTTTGAAATTTCATTCGCGGACGCGCGCTTCAATCGGCGACAAATTGCGGCAAATCACCACGCCCGACTCGCATACGGTAGTTTTTGAATTCAGCACGCCTTACGCCGCTTTTCTGCAGTTGATTGATGTGACGAACGCACCCATCATGCCGAAACATCTTTACGAGAATACCGACCCGCTGACCAATTCTTATAATGTCAAACCCATCGGCAGCGGAGCGTTTAAGTTTCAGGAATGGGCGAAAGGCGACCATCTGACGCTGGTTAAAAATGAAAAGTATTTCAAAATCGGCAAGCCGTATTTAGACCGCATCGTTTATAAAGTGATGCCGAGCATTGCGACGGCGGCGATTGCGTTTGAAAACGGCGAGGCGGATTATTTTTTGAATCCCGCGCCGCTCGACATCGAGCGTTTGAAGAAAATGCCGAACGTCGTCGTCACCGGCAAAGGACGCGAAGGATTCGCTTCGGTAGAAACAGTGGTTATTAATCTCAATCGCGCGCCGCTCTCGAACGTGCGCGTCCGGCAGGCGATGGCATACGCGATTGATAGAAATTATATCGTGGACAAAATCGCCTTCGGGATGGGAATCGCGGCGACCGGTCCGATTTCGACCGCGCTCAAATGGGCGTATAACCCAAACGTCGTCAAGTATGAGAGAAATATACCGCTTGCCAACCAGATGCTCGACGAAGCCGGATACAAACCAGACGGCGACGGCGTACGGTTTCGCCTGAAATACGTTTACGCCGCGAGCTACGCCAAAGTCGTCGAGGTTCTGCGTGACCAACTGCGCGAAGTCGGCATCATCGTTGATCTGGAGCAAATGGAATTCAACGCGGCGGTCGAAAAGATTTACATCAAAAAAGATTTCGACCTCGGAATTTCTTCGTTTGAGAACGGACCCGACCCCGACATCGGAGTCAAACGCACGGTCGTCTCAAGCAACATCGGCGCAATACCATTCTCAAACGGCGCGGGTTACCGAAATCCAAAAGTTGACGAGCTTTTTGAACTCGCTGCCTCGGAAACCGACCGTCAAAAACGCGCCGCCTATTATTACGAAGCGCAGGACATTCTCACAAAAGATGTGCCGTATTTGTGGCTCTACGAGTTACAGGGTGCAGCGGTATACAAAAACGAACTTCAGGGAATATACGGCTGGAGCGCAAAATCAAGCGTTTATTTCGCCCAAGATGCCTGGTGGATTGATGGTCGAAGCCCAAACGGAAATTTGTCCGAAACATTCGGTCAGCGCAGACTTTATTTTTTTCTGGTTGTCGGAGCAATCATTTTGATTGCGGTTATCGCTTTTTTGGCGAAGCGCAGGAAGCGACGAATCTGAAATTCAAACCGCCTTGTCAATATACGCGGAACGGGTTTTCGGATTAAGTGCGGAGTTTAGAGCGTCGCCGACGACATTCAATGCCAGCACGAGCGCGGCAAGGGCGAGACTCGGAAAGGCGATTATCCACCAGCCGTCGCGGATAAAATGCTGTCCGTTATGCAGCATATAGCCCCAGCTAATATGGTTTGCGTCGCCGAGACCGACAAATTCCAATCCCGCTTCAATCAATATCACGCCGCCGACCGTCAAAACTATTTTAGTGATTATTAAGGGCGACCCGTTGGGCAAAATGTCGTGAAATAAAATTCTCGCCGGGCTTGCTCCCATCGCTTTGGATGCTTCGACAAAACTTCTTTCTTTGAGAGACAAAACTTCCGCCCGCACGAGCCGCGCCATTGTCGTCCAACTGGTGATGGTTAAAATTAGTATGATATTGAAAAGCGATGAACCGAAAAGCGCGGCGATAACGAGTGCCAGAAAAAATTGCGGCGGAATGAGAAAAAGTTCCGTTAATCTCATCAAAAAATCGTCCCAAACGCCGCCCGCGTAACCGGCTATTGCGCCGACAAATATGCCGATAAGCCCGCTCAAGAGCGCGACGGAAACGCCAACAAAGATGGAAGTTTGCGCTCCGTAAATCACGCCGCTAAAAATATCTCTGCCGAGGTCGTCGGTGCCGAATAAAAATTTTCGGGAAGGCGATTGAAAAGTTTCGTTAGAAGTTTTCAGCGGGTCATACGGCGCAAGTTGGTTGGCAGAAATTGCCGCGCCGAAAAAAAGTGTCAGCACGAACACGCCAATCATCGCGGCTTTATTATGTTTTAGGACGCGCCAAAGATTTCCCGCGGCAAGTGAACGTTGATTATTGTTTTTGTTGTCGGTCGTCATCGGCTGTATTTTATTCGCGGGTCAATGAGCGGATAAGTTATGTCCGTCAGAAAATTCATCACGGCGACTCCGATTGAAATTAAAAGAAAAAGCCCCATTAAAACCGGATAATCGCGGGCGGCTAAAACCTCTAACGTTAATCTGCCGAGACCGGGATAGGCAAAAACCGTTTCGGTTAAAACCGCGCCGCTCAAGAGCATTCCCAAATCGCTCCCGATGATGGTGACAACTGGAAGCAATGCGTTGCGGAGCGCGTGACCGTATAAAACTTTTCGCTCGGAAACACCTTTTGCACGCGCCGTCATGATAAAGTTTTCGCCCAGCACGTTCAGCATTTCGGCTCGCGTCAGCCGCATTATTTGAGCGATTTGCACGATGGCGAGCGTCAGAGCAGGCAGCGCGAGATGAACGAGCAGATCAAGCCAGTAAGCGATTCCCGACAAATTCTGACTTGCCGAAATCATTCCCTGTGCCGGAAACAGACCGAGGTAAAGCGCGAAAAAAAGCAGCAGAAGATGACCAATTGAAAAAGATGGAAAAGAATGTCCGAGCAGCGCAAACGTATTAAAGAGGCGGTCGTAGAAAGAATTTTCCCGACGAGCTGCCTCGACACCTAGCAAAATGCCCCCGACTGTTGCTATCAAAAGCGCGCTCAAAACCAGCAAAAGCGTTGCCGGAACGCGCGAGAAAATGACCGAAGCAACCGGCTGTTGATAACTTAGCGAATACCCCAAATCTCCGCGCAAAATACTCGAAAGATAAACCCAAAGCTGTGTTGTCAGCGGTTGGTCTAAACCGAATTTGGCGCGAATCAGCGCGTAATATTGTTCGTCGCCGCTCTGTCCTGCAAGATAATAAACCGGATCGCCCGGCGCGAGATGAATCAGGAAAAAATTGATGACGATTAACAGCAGGATGAGAATGATTGATTGGATGAAACGCCTGAAGAAAAGCCGGTTGTAAAAGCGGGAAAAAGAGATTCTCATGAACATTATATTCTTCAATTTCCTCGCAGTTTTGCAAGATTAATAGATGAAACTCCGGCTACGGAATGCGCGTTCCCTGCGTCGCCCACACCTGCCAGCGTCCGTCGCGCTTGACGAATGTATCGGTAAAACGAACCCGCATATCAAAAGGCTGATTTTTTTCGTCGCGTCCTTTGAGGCGATTAACGCCCGTTACAACTGCCGTGCCGCCTTCGATGCGAATGTCCGTTTCGGAAAGTTCGGCGGATTCAAACGCGCTTTTGTCGGCTTTTATTTTTGCAATCATCGCCGCTCGCCCGCTCATCGCGCCCGTTTTGCCGTCAACTTCGCCGGCATCTGCGGCGTAGTTTCGCTCAAACCACGCCGTATCGCGTTTTATCAAGGCGTTGTTCCAATCGCGTTTCATATAATTTAAAATAGCAAAGTCGCTGACTTCGTGATTGGCGTTGGTGACGGCTTGCCAGCGTCCGCCGCGCTTTTCAAGAACGTGGACGCTCCGGTTATAGTAGGTTTCTTCCCTGCCGTTAGCGAATTTGGCGGTTACAAGAAGTCGGTGCGTGATGGTCGCCGTCGTCGGCGTGCAGGAAATAATGTAATTGTCGGAAATTACCGTGTCAGCCAAACTCGGATTGGCTTTGCCGCGCTCGGCACGACGGAGAATATTGTCAATCGTCTGAGTTTTGTTTGTCATCGCGGGCAGAGCGACAAAATCATCGGCAAAAGTGCTTTCCAGATAAGCGCGGTCGCCGCGCTGTCCGGCTGCTTCCCACGCCAAATCAAAGGCTTCGAGCGCCTTTTTTTCCGCGTCGCTACACTGACCGAAAGCGAATGATGATGCGGTTATTATCAAAATCGTAACTGTTAAAATAGTTTTCATATTTGAATTCGTTTGTTAGAAAGACACAGAATCATTTATACAGCCGCAATCTTTGTTGATGACGCTC
>JALZOE010000139.1 GCA_030857325.1 Acidobacteriota bacterium | reverse complement strand
ATACAATTTTTTTCATTTAGTTCTCCAGTATATTTGAAATTAGGGAATTAGAACGAATAGATTCGGCAAAAGCCAAAGGCTAACAAATAATCAATTGTGTTCGTTTAAATATGAACTTTAGGAGAATACAGTGTTGTTACAAATGAATATTTTTCAAGCTACACTAATTTTTTTTTATTTTCAAGCTGATTTTAATGAATTTGAAAAAAGATAATAATGTGTTTGCATTTTATGCCGGTTACGAGCTTTGTTAAAGCGAGTTTATAAACGTATTTTCATAAATAAAAAAGATAAAGGTGTGGGAATATAAATTTTTTCTCGCCTTTATCTTTTTTACTGAATACTTATTTTTTCAATAGCACAACCGGCGATTGTTCCGCCGCCATAATTTTCGAGTAGAAATCGCGGACGGTGTTGTATTTGGCGACCGGAACGGTCGTTCGGCTGGTCGTTAAACTGCGGCTGAAAATCAATTTGCCGTCTTTGACTTCGTAATCGGCGGTGTATCTGCCGAACGCGGTTTCGAGTTTTACCGCGTCGGGCAGCTCATCGACGACGAAGCCCGGCGGCAAATTAAAGACGGACGTTTCCTTCATCGAGTTTGAATCGAGCAGCACCGGCTGGTCGCGTTTTGTCTCGGTCAGGAAAACGCCGTTTCTTCTGCCGACGATAACCGGTTTGAAGATGAGCAGACGGTTCTGCATCAATTGGGCGTAGCGCGGCGCAGAAAATTCCACGTTTAAATCGAAACCGGCGTCGGCTTGACGGTCGGTCGAAGTTACATTGACGAGTTTCGCGCCCGTCGCGCCGCGCGTCAGCCAGCCTTCGATTGCCTGTTTATACTGCGTCGCGGAGAGCGCGCGCAGCTCGCGGCGGAAAACGGTCGATGTCTGCCCGCCGGCGCGTTCGGTTATTTTGCCGTTTATTTCGCCGTCGGCGGTTAAATTGACTTCGACTTTGCGCTCCAGCAAATCCGTATCCGGCGGCGTAACCGGCATTTTCGACAAACCGCCGTCGTCGCCCGCCATTATCAGCGCCAAACTTCCCTGTAGATAATCGGGCAAATCGCCGACGCCGGTGAATTGGTCGGTCACGTCGAAAATAAGCAGCCGTCCGAGTTTGGCGTGTTCGATAACGGTCGGCGCTTTGGTTTCGTCGCCGACTTTAACGGCGATGATACAGTGATTGAACTGGCTCGGCGAAGCCCATTCCGCGCGGATGAAAGTCGGGTCACCCGAATAAATCGCAATCGGGTAGGATTCGATTTTCAAAACTCTGAGCATCGCGCGCATCAGGTTGGCTTTGATTTCGCGCTCGATAAATGTCCTGTTTGCCAATCTCGACCGTCGAGCCGTCAGCTTTTATTACGCGGGCGGCAACGTCCTTGATTTTCATACCGCGCGTGAACGGAATATCGAACCGCGCGTGAACGGAATATCGAATTTGCTGTATTTTTCGCGCCCGCGCTCGGTAAAAATCTTGACGCGGACATAGTGGTTGAGCGCCAGTTTGTCCGCCGCGCTGTCGTCAACGCGGACTTCCCAGAAAATGGCTTCGGCATCGGCGTCCGGTTCGACTTTCGGAGTTTTCAAGGCGAGTTCGGCGGGCGAAACCGCGCGCCACTGGTCGTCGCCGCCGGCAAAAGTCGGCGGTGAGAAAACAAACGCGGACAAACAAACGAGTAAGAGCGCGCCAAGACGCTTTCCGGCAATCGAATACATAATTTTTTAACCTCTAATCTGTTATAGGGACGGGATTTACCGCGAAAACGCGGCATAAAAATACGGGAACGACTGTTTTTGGGAATACAGCCGAATAATCAGGGACGAATTTTTCTCTTAAAAACTCTATAATATAATCGTTTGACAATGCAAGAAAATTCGGCGCGGAAGTTCAAAAATTCCCGCCCTGTGCTATAATTCAGTGCAAAACGCGCTTATTTTATAATTTTAACTATTTATTGGAGACAAATAAAAATGGCTGTCGAATACAGTAAAATTCAGAAACTTCTCGGCGACGACGCCGAAACGCTTTTAAATCACACTTCTAAAACCATCGCGAAAAAGAATTTGCAGCTTCCGGGCGCGGATTTTGTTGACCGCGTTTGGATTCAGTCCGACCGCAATCCGGCGGTTCTGCGTTCTTTGCAGACGCTTTTCGACAACGGCAGACTGGCTAAAACCGGCTATCTTTCGATTTTGCCGGTTGACCAGGGAATCGAACATTCGGCGGGCGCCAGTTTCGCGCCGAATCCGCAGTTTTTCGACCCGGAAAATATCGTCAAACTGGCAGTCGAAGGCGGCTGCAACGCGGTTGCTTCGACGTTCGGCGTATTAGGCGTCGTCTCCCGCAAATACGCGCACAAGATTCCGTTTATCGTCAAAATAAATCACAACGAGCTTTTAACTTATCCGAACAAATTCGATCAGGTTTTGTTCGGCACAATCGAGCAAGCCAGAAATATGGGCGCGGTCGCCGTCGGCGCGACGATTTATTTCGGCTCGGAAGAATCCACTCGCCAGATTACCGAAATTGCCGAAGCCTTTGCCTACGCGCACGAACTCGGAATGGCAACGATTTTATGGTGTTACCTGCGAAACAATAAATTCAAAACCGACGCGGGCGATATGCACACCGCCGCCGATTTGACCGGACAGGCAAATCATCTCGGCGTTACGATTCAAGCCGACATCATCAAACAAAAACTTCCCGACCGAAACGGCGGTTATAACTCGTTAAACTTAGCCGCAAACTCGACTTACGGAAAAACGAGCAAGAAAATTTATGACGAACTGACGACCGACAATCCGATTGATTTGGTACGTTATCAAGTCGCCAACTGCTATATGGGACGCTGCGGCTTGATAAATTCCGGCGGCGAATCCAAAGGCGAATCGGATTTAGCGGACGCGGTTCGCACGGCAGTCGTCAACAAACGCGGCGGCGGAATGGGTTTGATTTCCGGCAGAAAAGCCTTTCAGCGCCCGATGGACGAAGGCGTTAAATTATTAAATTCTATTCAGGACGTATATCTTTCGGAAAAAATAACGATAGCTTAAATAAATTTTTAATTCTCAGGAAAAATCACGCAAATAAATTTATTTGCGTGATTTTTTTGAATCCGATTCGGCTGCCGGGGCGAAATCTTAGTTACAAGGGCTGAAAACAGAACTTAAATTTATAATATAAGAGGACTGAAAAAATGAAAAAATTAGGATTAGGATTTTTATTGATGCTGGGAATGATGTTTGTCGCCGGCGACGCGGCGGCGCAGCAAATGATGAACGGCAACCCGATGGTCGGCGGCGCGGCGATGTTTAAAAACAAGAATATCGTCGAAAATGCCGTCAACTCGAAAGACCACACGACGCTCGTCGCCGCGGTCAAAGCCGCCGGTTTGGTCGAAACTCTGCAGGGCAAAGGACCGTTCACGGTTTTCGCGCCGACCAACTCCGCTTTCGATATGCTTCCCGCCGGAACGGTCGATACGGTTCTCAGACCGGAAAACAAATCGATGCTGACCAAAGTTTTAACGTATCACGTCGTTGCCGGAAATATGAATTCCAAGAAACTGATGAAAGCCATCAAAAAAGGCAACGGTAAAGCGACTTTGACAACGGTTTCAGGCGACACGCTGACTGCTTCGATGAGCGGCGACCGCATTATGCTGATGGACGAAAAAGGCGGAACGGCAACCGTTTCGATTGCCAACGTCAAACAGTCGAACGGCGTGATTCACGTTATCGACCACGTTTTGATGCCGAACTAATTGCTTTCGGGTAATTAAGAAAAACGAAAAAGCCGCGAGTTTCAAAACTCGCGGCTTTTCCTTGTCTCAGAAATTATTCTTCTTTAAACTAAACAAATTTTCAGCGCACGATTTTATAAGCGCCCGTCAAAAACGGATTCGCCGCCTTTTCGCGCCCGATTGTCGTGTCCGCTCCGTGTCCCGTATAAACGATAAAATCATCGCCGAGCGGCAAAATTTTATCGTTTATCGAATCCAATAACTGCCCGGAATCGCCGCCCGGCAAATCAGTTCTGCCGATTGAGCCGTTAAACAGACAGTCGCCGGCAAAAACCTTGTGTGCCATTTGTTCCGCCAAAACAACGTGTCCGGGCGTGTGTCCGGGACAATGCAAAACCTTGAACCGCAGTTCTCCGACCGCATAAATTTCACCGTCCCGCCAGTTTCTCGAAATCGGCGGCGGATTTTCGTAATCCAATCCCAGCGTCTTTAATTGATGCGGTTCGATGCCCATAAAAATCGGCTGTTCGGGCAGAGAGTAATATAATTGCTCGTCCTCTCTGTGCAGAATAATTTCCGCGCCCGGAAAACTTTTGTGTAAAGCGGAAACTCCGCCGATATGGTCGAGATGAGCGTGCGTCAAGGCGATTGACTGTAAATCAAAATTATTTTTCCGCAGAAATCCGACGAGTTCCGCCGATTTCTCGCCGGGGTCGATGCAGATTGCGACGCCGGTGTTGTCGCACGCGACAACACGCGTGTTCTGCTGGAACGGTGATAAAACGAAGGTTTCGATAATCATAATTTTTCACTATTTTCGAGCAGCATTTTCATATAAGTTTCGGCTTCAAAGTCTTCCGTTTTCCTGTTTTTCAGCACAAATAAAATCGCGTTTTCGTAAGTTTTCGCGTTTGGTTTTCCGTTAAAACAAGGCGTTTCGATTTCCGAAAGACTCAGGTAACTAATCAGACAGCACATCAGCATCCATAAAAGCGTTTCTTCCGGCGTTCCAACCGGATTGTGTTTATAAATAGACTCGCGGTCTCGATAAATTCCTTCGCACAATCGCGCAAACTCTTTTTCACTGATTTTGTTCATTCAATCTGTATTAAAACACAATTCGGATTTCAATTCACACTGAATTAAATCGAGACGTTTTCTTTGCCGCCGAGTAAAAATGTATCTAAAAAAGACACGCCGAAAAAGTCGCGCAGAGAAACGAATCATTTCTCTAAATCTTGTTTTATCAATGATTTGGCTGCGAAAACACTTGTTCGGTATTTTGGCATAATGATTGCTTTAATGAAAAGCCGAACGGCTTGCGAAGAATTACGGAAAACTTTCGGCAATCTGGAACAAAAAATTAGAATCGAAGGCAAAATGGCGAACAAGGGGGAAGGTTATGGCAGTTGTATTAACGGGAAACGGATTTCGTAATTTGCGGGACAAATTTGTTAATTCCGAAACAAAAAGCGATACGGAATTATTTGCCAAAAAGGTCGGTTTGATAGGCAAACTCTTCGGCTGCGGACACGGAGAACTGAGCCGACCTTTTTCACAGGGTAAAATCGGTTATCGAAGCTGTCTGAAATGCGGGGCAATCAAACAATTTAATTTGGAAACGCTCGAAACTTTCGGCGGATTTTATTACCCGTCGGTTGTTCGGAAAACTAAAATTTAGTTTTTCTTTGAAAACAAAACTTTTTTGCAGAGTCGGTATTTTTGAGGCTGAACATTTATTTCCGAATAGTTTAAGATAGGTTAAGAATGGCTTTGCTTTTAAGTTTTGCTTTTCAAAAAAGCCGAAATTCTTTTATAGAATTTCGGCTTTTTTATTTACAGCATCTCTTCATACATCAGGTAGTGCGACGGTTCCATTCCGAGTTTTTCGTATACTTTCCGCGCGTTCAGGTTTTCTTTCTCGACATAAAGCCGGAAACCGCACACGTTTTTTTCATTTCGTGCTTTTTCCTTAACAAATTCATAGAGACGACTGTAAATTTTTTTGCCGCGCGCTTCCGGCAGAATATAAACGCTCTGAATCCACCAAAACCAATTGTTTCGCCAATCGCTCCATTCAAAAGTTACCATCAAACCGCCGACGATTTTTCCCGCTTCTTCGGCGACGACGTAAAAACCTTTGTCGCCCGTTTGAAAAACCGCTTCGACGCCGTTTTGCAGAATCTCTCCGTCGAGCCTTTTCCCCTCGGTTTCGAGTGCCATTGCCTGATTAAACTCAAAGAGCGCCGCCGCGTCTTCTTTTTTTGCCGGACGAATATTCATAAAAACTTGACGATATTTACTTTGCCGACTAATCTAAAATGTTTTGTTCACGTTTACAAAACGCAACTACAAATATGAAACTTCGCATCAAAAACCCTATATTTTACTTATAGTTACATAGTATTTTGTGGTGTTACTGAGTGTATAACTCTCGAATCTCAAACACTCAAGATCACTCCGTAATAACAAGTAACAGATACGTTTTTAGATACAGGAAACTTGCGAAGGAAGTTGATACTTTGATAGACTGCTTTTGCTTGAAAATTAGCATATTCAGTTTTCAAATATCGAAGCCTTTAGTTGATCAGAACTAAGGGCTTTTTCTTTTTCGATCTTAGTAAGAAATATGATTTTCTGCAAATATGCTTTGTTCCATACCGTTAATTTTGATTTTTGTTTGTATCTTAATTTTGATCCTATAATGTTAAAAACAATTGTATTTTTATAACATAAAACTCTATATGACTTACGCAGTTGGCAGAAGCAAATAACGCGGATTCGATAAATACGCTCGAACCGCATCCCGAATGATAGTGGTTTTTGCCTGTATCCAACTGATTCTTTCTCGGTAACAATGACTCTCCAACCGCACAAATGCCCGAATGCACAAACCGATGTGATTGCTCACGGGGCGCAATCGGCGGCATTGGGCGCGTTCAATCAAGCACTGTTGTTTAAGGGCGCGATGATACATTTCAATGCGCCACGCTGCGAGCGCAAAACTTTCCCGTTCCGCCTCGCTCATCCGGTCAATGCTCGCCGCCCAATATTCCGCCGTGCCGACGGCGAGCGCGGACGCAGAATACTTTGATTTCTCCAAAGCCCTTGAGCCAAACAATCGTTCCGTCACCGCCACAAAGTCCGGCTTCAGAGACGGCTTGCAAACCGCTTCGGTTGACGTTGATTTGCCGATTCGATTTCAGGCGCGTCAAAAAATGCCGAGCCTTGCGG
>JALZOE010000560.1 GCA_030857325.1 Acidobacteriota bacterium | reverse complement strand
TTTCTAAATTGTTTCCGAAAAAGATTCATGCGACTAATCTGAATGGTTTTCTGTTGAAAATAGCTTTGTTTTTATTCGCCTTTCAAATTGACAAGGCTTTTATTTAATAACTGGCAACTTGGGTTAAATAATGTAATTCCGCTCAGAATAACAGAAACATTGTTAGCGACTTAACAATGAAAAATACCGAAAGAATGTTAGAATAAATAAAACTCAAACTGGTCGAAAAAAGGGTTTCCGATTGATTGGGTAATCAAACGTTTGCAAATATAAATTTGGAATCGCTTCAAAAATTGAAATGCCGCAGATAAATATACCGCCGCTTCCAGACCATCAGGAATGCGAAATTTTAACCGGACTGACCGTTGACAATGTGCCGCGCGACGGTGATTTTATCGGGCGTACGCGCCGCCACCGGAAGGGCGGCAATGTTTGGAAACCGGACGACCGTTCGGACGGTATTTTCTTTTTACGAAGCGGACAAATCGCCATCGTTTCCAGTGACCGCGACGGGCGCGAAGTCGTCTTCGGCGTCGTCGAAGCCGGAGAGCCGTTCGGCGAGCTTTGTTTCTGCGCTCCGAAAAAACATTTCTCGCGGAAAACTTACGCCCGCGCCACTCTCGAAAGCGAAACTCTCGAAATCAAGCTCGACGATTTTATGAAATATCTGCAAGCCGATGCAGTCGCGCTTCAGGCATTTACTTTTACGTTTTGCTGTCGGTTGAGCGATTGCCGCCGGCGCGTCGAGTTTCTGGCGTATCGCGGCGCGGAAGAACGTCTCGGGCGCGTTTTGCTGCACGTTGCGGCGACACGCGGAAAGCCTTTGGAGAAATCGAAAAATCAAGTTGTTTTGCCGGTCAGCCACGACGAATTAGCTCAAATGGCGGCGATGAGCCGTCCGCACGTTACCGTCACGATGGGGAAACTGCGGCGGCGCGGGCTGGTCAATTACGACCGAAACAATCCGCTGATTATTGATGTCGAAGCGCTGAGCAATTATTTAACCGGAGTGGAAAGCGGGACTTGAACTTATGAAAGATTGCGTCTTTTGTAAAATTTTGCGAAACGAATCTCCCGCTCATAAAATCTGGGAAAATGAAAATTTTTTCGCTTTTCTCACGCTCGGCTCGCTAAATCCCGGTCATACGTTACTGATACCGAAAAGCCACGTTGATTATATTTTCGATTTGCCGGAGCCGCTTTACTCGGCGATTTTTCAAACGGCAAAATTGTTGTCCGAACCGCTGCGAAATGCGATGAAAGCCCGGCGCGTCGGCGTTATAATCGAAGGTTTTACCGTTCCGCACGTTCATCTTCATCTTGTTCCGCTTCACGACGAAGACGAAATTGACCCGCGCCGTATGACAAAAATGCAGGCAAACGAACTTGCCGAAATAGCGGCGACGATAAAAAGGGAGATAGATTTCTCAACCCTCCTGCTATAATAAAATTTAAGGAAAACATTAAATTTGTGTCGCTTGATTACCTGAAAGAAGCCGCTGCAAACGGCGATACCGAAAAGTTAATTCGTTACGTGCGCCTGCATTTCGGCGACGGCGACGAAGCGGCGGGACGCGGGGAAATTGATAAAGCGTGGGTTGAAGCCTTGAAATTATTGCTCGACGTGCCGGAAACGAAGCGCGAATTTATCCTCGAAACTTTGGCTGAAAAAGACGCGGCAACCTTGGCGCATCTTTTCTTTCATCTGCATTTTTATTTTGTCCGGCGTTCGGGAGAATGGATTCACGATGGAGAACTTTAAGGAAACAGATTCAAAACAACTGCGTCCCGGACTGTGGGCGACGGTTAACGAACGCTATCCGAATTCGATGATTACGAAAACGGATTTTGTTCCGCTCGCCGAATTGAAAAAACCGTTGAGCGAATCGCGCTTGACGTTTGTCAGTACCGCCGGAGTTCAACCGAAAAACTCCGTGCCGTTCGACACGGTTCACCCCGTAGGCGATTACACTTTCCGGCGCGTTCCTTCCGATTCAAAAGTTGAAGATTTGGAAATTCATCAACTCAAATATCCGACTGTCGGCGCGAAAAAAGATTTGAACGTCATCTTTCCGATTGAGCGATTACAGGAATTAGCCGATGAAAAAATTATCGGCGGTCTGACGACGAATTTCTTTTCGTTTATCGGTTACAATATGGACGCGCTAAAATTGGAAGAGACGCTTGCCGAAGACATCGCCGATGCGGTCGAAGCGGAAAAACCCGATGCCGCGCTGCTCGCGCCCGCCTGACCGATTTGCCATCAGAGCATCGCGCTGGTTCAGCGCGCCATCGAAAAAAGA
>JALZOE010000559.1 GCA_030857325.1 Acidobacteriota bacterium | reverse complement strand
TGATGTCGTCAAATTAAATCTCGTTCCGGTCGATTTCGTCGTCGAAGCAATGGCGGCGCTGGCGAAAGACGAATCGGCGACGGGCAAAACAATCGCGCTCGCCGACCCGCGCCCGCTGACGACCGCTGGGCTTTTCGACCAGATTAGCCAATCGCTGACAGGCAAAAAATCCGTCGTCAAACCGCCAGCGAAAATTGTCGAAAGATCCTTGATGCTGCCGATTTCACCGCCCTTGAGCGGTCTGCCGTTTCCCGCCGTGCCGTATTTTTTCGTGCCGCAAACTTACGACACGAGCATTGCCGCCGAACTGCTCTCAAAACACGATGTTTACTGCCCCGACTTTAAATCTTACGTCAAAAATCTGCTCGCTTTTATCGAAAAAAATCCTGGATTATAAAACGCTTGCAGTTTGAATTTAATTATTTAATCATTAACCGAAGAATTTCGTTCTAAAAATGGCAAATCAAAAAATAAAATGCGTCGGCGTCGTCGTCAAACCGAATCACAAGGAAGCGTCGGAAACGGCGCGCGAAGTTTCCGCGTGGCTCAAAAAACGCGGAATCGCCGCCGTCAGCCAATCGCGCCGCGAAACAGACGGCGGCGATATTGTAAATGTCGATGTCGAAAAATTTAAGAAAACGGTTGATTTAATCGTCGTTCTGGGCGGCGACGGCACGATGATTTCGACGGCGCGGCTGACCGGCAGCCGTGAAATTCCGGTTTTGGGAATCAATTACGGAAGTCTCGGATATTTAACCGAATTTCGCATCGAGGAAATGTTTTCCGCGCTCGAAGCGATTCTGGCGGAAGATTACGAGATTGACCGCCGCCTGATGCTCGATGTCGAACATCTTCGGGACGGCGAAACGCTCTCCGCGGGACGCATTTTGAACGAAGCGGTCGTCAATAAAGCCGCCATTGCGCGGATTATCGAAATCGAAGTCGAATGGAACGAGCTGTTCGTCAATTCTTTCCGCGCCGACGGACTTATTATCTCGACGCCGACCGGCTCGACCGCCTACAATCTCTCCGCCGGCGGTCCGATTATTTTCCCGTCGATGAACGCCGTCGTCATCACGCCGATTTGCCCGTTCACATTGACCAATCGCCCGATTGTCGTTCCCGACGATGCGGAAATAAAAATAAAATTAAAGAATGAAATCGAAGGCGTCGTTTTAACTTTGGACGGGCAAATCGGGCATCCGATAAAAGCCAGCGATACGGTTGTCATTCGCAAAAGCTCGACCAGCTTTAACCTTATCGAGCCGCCGAACCGCAATTATTTCGACGTTCTGCGAAATAAATTAAAGTGGGGAAGATGAATAGACCTCTCGCGCAAGAGGTTTAATTAAGTGATACGTGATAAGTGAAAGACTGATTCCGAAAATTTTAATTACTCAAATAAACTTTGCTGTTCGTCATTTTCTTCCTGCTCGAAACCTTCGGGAAACCAGCGGTAAACATCTAAATCGCAGCGACCTTTTTCGTCGAATTTCACGCCTTCATCTTCGAGCATTTTCTGCTGTAAATTAACGGGCAGCATCATTTTCCCCGTCGAACACGCTCCCTGTGAATTGATAACCCGCTGCCACGGAACGTTTTCCGTGTCGGCGGCGTGCATTACATATCCAATTGTGCGCGGCGTGTAACCCGCGCCCAATATAGCAGCAATCTGCCCGTAAGTCATAACTCGCCCGCTTGGAATTTCGCGCACGATTTCATAAACTCGCTCGCGGTATTTTTGTTCATTGACCGGTTCATTATTCATTTTATTTGCGTCCTAATTTTCTTTTCAGAGTGTTTGCAAGTTTGTCTATTTCCTTGACGCGCAGGATTTTTGCGGCGACGACGAACGTAATTCCGCCCAGCATTATCGGCACGAAGGTTTCGATTATTTTCGCGCTTAAACCGTCTTTGCCGAGTTGGTTTAACAGAAATTGATAGCTCAAATAACAAACCAGCGACATTAGCGCCGAAGCGACGGCTATTTTTAGAAACGACGAAATAATATCTCTGCCGTCAATACGCCCGATGCGTTTTCGCATCAGAAGGGCGAGCGCGAAAAAGTTGACGAGCGCGACGGTCGAAGTCGCCAGCGCGACGCCGACGTGTCCGTAACCGCTCGGATGTTCGGGCGAAACGCCGAAATTTGCGAGCCAATCGCGGAAAAAATAACTCGCCAGCGCGTTGACGCCGATTGAGCAGACGGCAATAATCATCGGTGTTTTCGCGTCGTCCAGAGCATAAAAAGCAGGCGAGAGAACTTTGATTGCCGCATAACCCGTCAAACCGATTGAATAACCGG
>JALZOE010000558.1 GCA_030857325.1 Acidobacteriota bacterium | reverse complement strand
GTTGTAGGCGGATGACGGATTGCCGTAAAATTCGGTCAGAAAAGGCTGCATCGCACGGATTACTTCGGGCGCGATTTGCGTCGTGGCATTATTGTCGAAATAAATCATTGCAAAATTAACAAAGCGAAAAAACCGTCGGACTAAAATAAAATCGAGCGCGCTAATCAATTTATTTTCGGAAAATTTTTGAAAATCGAAAAGGTAAATCAAGAGAAAGGAAAACTTTTCCACACGTCCATTTTTTCTCTTTTTTCCTATTCCACCGTTTCAATTTTTCTAGTAGAATAACACAGTCTCAATCATTTAAATTCGTGAACGCAATTCTTAAAATCACCGACGCGAGCGGCAGAAGTTGGGAAGTTAACCTGCTTCCCGATGCTGTTTACAATATCGGCAGAGCCAAAGATAACGACATCGTTCTTAATGACCGCCGCGTGTCGCGCCGCCACGCGCATATCGTCGCCGAAAACGGACACGTCAAAATTGTAGACGGTTTTGATGCGGGCGGTGAGATTCAGCGCAGCGTCAACCGCGTTTTCGTCAACAATATTCCGCAGTTAGAAAAAACTCTTGAACAAGACGACCGAATTATTATCGGCGAGAGCAAATTGATTTTTGATAAAATTTCCCGACCGCCGCCTTCGGACGAAATTTTGGCGGCAAATGCTCCGGCGAGCGAAAAGGAAGTCGCGCCGACTGATGTCAAATACGACGACCAGCCGCTCGGACACACGCAGATGCAGATTTCCGCCCGCGAAATTATCGGGCAGCGTTCGAATCTTTCCATGGAAATGGAAGCAACCACGCCGGAGGAATTAAAAGAACTGCGCCGCAAAGCCAAAGCATTGGACTTGCTTTACGAGATGAGCAAGACGCTCGGCACGATTTTTGACTTGAAAGAAATTTTTGTAAAGGCGACGGATTTAATCTTTCGCGGAACACCTGCCGAAAGAGTCGTCGCCCTGCTCGCGGACGAAACTTTGGACGGCAAAATTCTCGGTTACAGTTTATATCCGATTGCCGCCCGTGCGCGCGACGCGAAACTTGAAAACTTAACCGAAAAGCTGGCGATTTCGCGCACGATCACGCAAAAAGTAATGCGCGAAAAAGTCGCGCTTTTATCTCAGGACGCGAAAACCGACGCGCAGTTCGGCGGCGCGGAATCAATCGTCTCGCAAGGCATTCGTTCGACAATTTGCGCTCCGCTGATTACCGAATCGAGCGTTCACGGCGTGATTTACGCCGACCGTTTCGACCCGTTCGCCGCGTTCAGCCCCGATGATTTAGAACTTATCAGCGCGGTGGCGGCGCAAGCCGCGATGGTTGTCGAAACCGTCAAAGCGCACAAGCGTCTGGCGCGCGAAGAAATCGCGCGGGCAAACTACGGACGGTTTATGCCCGAATACGTCGTCAAGCAGATTTTGAATAACCCAAATTCGGTCAAGCTCGGCGGCGTTAATCAAACGGTGACGATTCTTTTCGCTGACATTCGCGGGTTTACCGCTTTTTCTGAAAAAGAAAGTCCCGAAAAAGTCGTCGGATTGCTAAACCGATATTTCAGCCAAATGTCTGAGATAATTTTCGCGCACGGCGGAACGCTCGATAAATATATCGGCGACGGTTTGATGGCGATTTTCGGCGCTCCGAATGCCACTCCCGAAGACGCGAAAAATGCTCTCAAAACGGCGGTAACGATGCAAAGGCGGCTGGCAACTTTGAACAAGGAATTGGAAGCGGAAAATCTAGTGCACGTAAACGTCGGCATCGGGCTGCACACGGGCATCGCAACTATCGGCTATATCGGTTCCGACCGACGCTCGGAATATACGGCGATTGGCGATACGGTTAATCTGGCTTCACGGCTCGAATCCAACGCTCTCGGCGGACAGATTCTGGTGAGCGATGCGACCGCGCAGGCGGGCGGCGATTCATTCACGTTTACGCCGCACAAATCTTTAGCGGTAAAAAACCGCTTGCAACCCGTTTCCTTGTTTGAGGTAAAATGGAATTGAGCTAAAATTAGACGTCTTGATACTTGGTTTTCTCTCCCGGACTGAAAACTTTATAAATTCAAATTTGAAATAGGAAAATTGCCCTTATGATGGGAATTTCGTCATTAAAAAAACTTGTCACCGATTCGATGGCGATTGATATGGGAACCGCCAACACGATTATCGCCGTTAAGGGACGCGACATCGTGCTGGACGAACCGTCAGTTCTTGCCGTCAACGAATTGAACGGCGAAACCGTCGCCTTCGGTCAGGAAGCGTTCGATATGCGCGGGCGCGAAGGACGCGATATTACCG
>JALZOE010000138.1 GCA_030857325.1 Acidobacteriota bacterium | reverse complement strand
GCTTTATTCATCTTGATATTATTGCATATTTTCTAGTTGAAAAACGTATTAGAGGTTGTTTAAATTTTTCTTAGGGCAAGTTTTCTAACCATCAAACGAATCATTGCCATTTGAATAAATGCCTCTGAATGTTCCGTTTTTTCTTCATAATCTTTGACCAATCGCCGATTAAACATCAACCAGCCAAATGTCCTTTCGACCACCCACCGCTTCGGCAAAACTTGAAATCCACTTACTCCTAAAACCTTTTTGACAATCTCCAAAACAAATCCGAATGTCTTTCCTATCCGAGCCGTAAATTCTTCTCCATCAAAGCCCTGGTCGGCTAATACCTTTTCCAATCGCGGATATTTTCCCTTCATCAGAACAAATAACTTTTCTGCTCCCGCACGTTCTTGGACTGAAGCCGCCACGACCATCAGTCCAATTATCCAACCCAAAGTGTCCGCCCGCCACAAACCTTTTTCGTCCATTGATTTTCTTGTTTGCATCGAGTCCTTTCTCTTCGGTTAAAGATGCCGTTTTAACCGATTGTGAATCGAGCAATCCCAAACTCGGACTCAGTTCCCGGTTTTTTTTGAAGCGCGCTTTCTCATATAAAATCTGATGAATTTGGCTAATCAAACCAATTTTTGACCATTTCCGACGCATAGTAATAAATCAATTGCCATGCGCGGAAAATCCCTCGGCAAATTCCGCCACTGAACGCCTGTTTTGGTAACGTAAAAGATAGCATTGACAATCACCTGCAAGCTATGCTGACGCTTTCTCCCATTTGCTAAAATTTCTGCTATAATTTCCCACTGAGAGTCAGTTAAATTTGTTTCATAACACATTGCGCGATAACCTCTTTAATTTTTAGTCAATCTTAAAGTTATCGTGTCTGACTCTCAGCTTTCAAAAAACATTCTCAAAATTTAAACAACCTCTTAGCCTCCCTCTATTTCCTAACCTTGCAGATTTTGGTATGATAAGCGAGTTGAGGTAAAGAATTATGCAGAAAACATCCTTAATCCAACGCTCCGACGAGATTCTTGACGGCACACCTGTATTTGCCGGAACTCGTGTGCCTGTTCAAACCTTATTTGACTACCTTGAAGAAGGCGATAATCTTGATGAATTTCTTGATGATTTTCCTGCTGTCAGCAAAGAACATGCGATTAAGGTTCTTGAAAAAATGAAAGAGGCGGTGCTGGCACAAGAATATGAAAGTGTTGCTTGACGAGTGTGTGCCGCGCAAGTTGAAGCGCGAGTTGGCAGACCACGAAGTTCTCACCGTTACGAAGCGAGGATGGTCAGGGATAAAGAATGGAAATCTCTTGGCATTAGCCGCGCCAGAGTTTGATGTTTTTTTGACGGTTGACCAGAACTTGAAATATCAGCAGAATTTGAAGAATTTCAGTATCGGAATCATTCTCTTGGTAGCGCGGAACAATCGGTTAAAGACATTACTACCTTTAATGCCGGATGTTAGAGCCTGTTATGAACTTCTGCTTCTTACAAAGGCGATTTTACGGGCATTTTACGTCGCTTAGACGACGATGCTTAAACACGGCTTCTGGAAAATTACTGCGACATATCAACAAATTGTAGTCAAAGCATTTGTTAGCACAATATCTTGAAATCAAAGTTCATAACAGGCTCTAGTAAATCCCGTTAATCTGGAATCCGCCTAAAACAGCTTTCAGAAATGCATTTTCACTGTTGTTGAAAAACGGAATGTCCACATTAAACGATGTTACGAAACGATGCGGAATATCCAGCGTAGATCTGCCTCTTTCATTGTCAAGATTCAATCCTTGCGGACTGAAAAAATTACCTGCATTCTGCGAGCGACGCGGATTAAGAACGCTGGTAAAGAGTTCATTGGTTGAATCATCAATCGTTTTACTAAAGGTATAAGCCGCCGTAAAGCCGGCAAAACCAATACGCGGCGCAAAGTTGTTTTTATCCGTTTCCGGTATGCCAAATTCAATTACGCCTGGAACCGAAGCAGCGGCATTAAGTTGCTGCGTTGCCTCATCACCTCCTATTCCTTGATATTCATACCGTAATCCGAGGTTAAGCGTTAAATCCGAACGAATTTTCCAATCGTCCTGCCCAAAGGCATAAATTCTATGATTGTTTGCGACAAAGAGCGCCGCGCCGGTGCCGCGTATGCTCTCAAAACGGTTTTGCTTACTCGGCAAAAGTTGCCCGCCTCGCTCAAAGAAAAGCCGAAGTTAGGAGATAAAGCCTACGTCGGAGCGAAAATTTCGGTCGAAACACCGACAAGGAAGCCGAAAGGCGGCGAGCTAACCGAAGAACAGAAAGCGGCAAACAAGCAACTTGCACAAGGAGCGAATTTATATTGAACACAGCATTCGGAGAGTCAAAAATTATCGGGGTTTAGAGAGATGAATACAGATTGGCAACCGGATTATTTTCGATGACTGTTTCGGCAGTTGTCGGACTCGAATTACAAAATATACTTTTCTATACTCATTTTGTGTCAAGCAACACTCCTGGAGACGTGGTTATTTTTCGCTCGAATAGAATTTTTGGGAAATTAGTTCGGCTTTCGCTTATGCTTTGAATGCTTTATCATTTTATTTAATGACGATTGACGCCGTAAAGTTCAGATTGGCTTTCGGTTTGTCGTGTAAAATTAAAATGTATGAAAGAAATAAATGTTATCGGCGGCGGTCTGGCGGGAGTTGAAGCGGCGTGGCAGGCGGCGGAGAGCGGCGTAAAGGTCAGATTATTTGAGATGCGTCCCGTCCAGCAGACACCGGCGCACCGGACGGATAAGCTGGCGGAAATCGTCTGCTCCAATTCGCTGAAAACCGACGAGCCGGGCAGCGCGCCGTATCTTTTGAAAGAAGAATTAAGGCGCGGCGCATCGCTCGTAATGTCGGCGGCGGAGCGGACGCGAGTTCCGGCGGGCGCAGCGCTGGCGGTTGACCGCGGAAAATTTTCCGAATACGTTACGGAGAAAATCGAAAATCATCCGAATATTATGCTTGTTCGGGAAGAAGCAACGACGTTTCCGCCGAATGAAATCACGATTATCGCAACCGGTCCACTGACTTCGGACGTTTTAGCTTTGGAGATTATGAAGTTGACGGGCGACGACCAGCTTTATTTTTATGACGCGATTGCGCCGATTGTCGCGGCGGATTCGATTGATATGTCGGTTGCCTTTAAAGCCGCGCGTTACGGGAAAGGCGGCGACGATTATATAAATTGTCCTTTTACACGCGAGCAGTATGAAGTTTTCTATAACGCGCTTGTCGAAGCGAAAAGCGTTCCGCTCAAACGGTTTGAAGATACGAAATGGTTTGAAGCGTGTCTGCCGCTCGAAGAATTAGCCAGACGCGGCGTCGATACTTTGCGTTTCGGGTGTATGAAGCCCAAGGGTTTGTATGAACCGCAGACGGGGCGCGAGCCTTACGCCGCCGTGCAGCTGCGACAGGAAGATTTGATGGCGGACGCTTATTCGCTCGTCGGTTTTCAAAATCATTTGAAATACGGCGAGCAGAAGCGCGTTTTGCAGTTGATTCCGGGAATGGAAAATGCCGATATTCTGCAATACGGGCAGATTCACCGCAACACGTTTATCAATTCGCCGAAGGTTTTACATTCTACTTTGCAGACGAAGAAAAATACGAAATTATTTTTTGCCGGGCAAATTACCGGCGTCGAAGGATATGTCGAATCGGTCGGAACGGGCTGGCTTGCCGGATTGAACGCGGCGCGTCTGGCAAATGAAAAAAGTTTGATAAGCGCGCCCGCTTCGAGCGCAATCGGCGCGTTGTGCCGTTATGTTTCAAACGTCGAGACGAAAAATTTTCAGCCGGTCAATATTACGTTCGGACTTCTGGAAGAACCGCCGCTCGAGATTCGCAAAAAGTATCGAAATAAACGCGAGCGCCACGCGGTTCAGGTCAATCTCGCGCTCGAAGAATGGAATCGGTGGCTTGCGGAAATCGCGCCGAAATCTTTTGCCCGAAACGTTTGAAAATTTATGTCAACAATCGTCGTCGTCAGGAAAAACAATGAAACGGTCATCGCCGCCGATACATTAACAACTTACGGAAACATAAAAGAATCAGCCGGTTACGTCGTCAATCACGAGAAAATTTATAAATACCGCGATAATTTTCTCGGTGTTTGCGGTTCGGCGAGTTTGGGAATCGCCGTTCAGGATTTTTTATCGAAAACGAAGAAAAAAGTATCGTTTGAAACGGTTTCGGAAATTTTTCGTTTCGGGCTTCTTTTGCATAAGGAATTGAAGGAAAATTATTTTCTTATACCGGACGACGAGGAAGATTTCGAGACTTTCAGAGGCGACATTTTAATTGCCAACCGGCAGGGAATTTTCGGTTTGAGCGCGTATCGCTACGTTCAGGAATACACGCGCTTTTACGCCAACGGAAGCGGCAGTCCATACGCGCTCGGCGCGATTTTCGCCGCTTACGATTCTGGAAAGAATGCCGAAGAACTGGCTGTTCTGGGCGTTACGGCAGGCGTCGAATTTGACGACGGTTCGGGTTTGCCGGTAACTTTTTACAAAGTTAAATGATTGAAACATCGTCGGTTTTAATAATTGCGGCGATTTTTCTGGTCGCCGCGCTTTATTCTTCGGTCGGACACGGCGGCGCGTCGGGTTATCTGGCGGTTTTGGCGCTGTTCGGCGTCGCGGCGGCGGTTACGCGCCCGACTTCGCTGGTTTTGAATCTGTTTGTCGCGTCGATTACCTTCGTCCAGTTTTATCGCGCCGGGCATTTCGACTGGAGAATATTTCTGCCGTTTGCGACGGGTTCGATTCCGCTGGCTTTTTTAGGCGGAACGATTCAACTGCCGACGCCGATTTATAAAATCGTTCTCGGCGTCGCTCTGATTCTGGCGGCGATTCGGCTGGCGGTAAATTTGAAATCGGAAGACGAAACGAACGCGCCGCGCGTCTGGATTTGTCTGCTCGTCGGCGCTGGTTTAGGTTTTGTTTCCGGGCTTGTCGGCATCGGCGGCGGAGTTTTTTTAACTCCGATTCTGCTTTTGTCCGGCTGGGCGGAAACGAAAAAAGCGGCGGGCGTCTCGGCGCTGTTTATTTTAGTCAATTCGTTTTCGGGACTTTTGGGAAACTGGCTTTTGGGTCAAGATTCGCAAATCGGAAACTTGCCGCCGGGCGTTTGGCTCTGGGTAATTGCGGCGATTGTCGGCGGCGTTATCGGTTCAACCTTTGGAAGTTTTCGATTTAATTCGCTGACTCTGCGGCGCGTTCTTGCGGTCGGATTGTTAATTGCGGGCGCAAAGCTGATTTTTACCTGACAAATAAAAAAGCCTGAGTTTGATAACTCAGGCTTTTTACAATCGAATTAAAATCGTTTTAACTATTAAAAAGGAAGCGGAAACGGAAAATGTCTGCGCCAGTCGTAGTTTGTATTGCGGCGATTATTACGATTGTTGCGGTTATAGTCGTCGTCGTCGTAGCCGCCGTTGCGATTGTTTCGGCGATTGCCGCTGTAATTGTAAGCGTTGGCTAAAACGTTCAAATCCTGACGAATTCTGTTCCAATCCGAACCGATGTTTGAATTGATACGCAGACGCGAAATTACGCGGTCGAGCTGAGAACCCAAGTCGAGAACGCGGCGCGCTTCGTTATGGCTTCTGTCGTAATCGCGGCGATTATCATAAACGTCGTCGAGCCGGTCGGTCGCGTCCTGAAAGTCTTTGGCAATATCGAGAACGCGGTCTTGACGACGAGTATTGTCGTAGCGGCTTTTGTCGAGTTCGCGGTCGAGGCGGCGCTCAAACTGTTTGCTGCGGTTTTTCAGATTTTTAACCGTCGATTGCAGATTACGATTGCGATTGCCGTTTCCGTAATAATCGTCGTTGCGGTTGTTGCGATTATTGCCCCATTGGGCGGAAGCGAATGTCGGCAAACCCAAAATCAAAAGAGCGAATGCGAAAACTGTAATTAAATTTCTTGAGCGGTTCATTTTGGTTTCTCCTTAGATTTGAAATTTTCTGGACAAAGGATGCGTAAAGATTTCTTTTGTCGCTTAGTCTATTGCGAGTTAATTCAGCAATGATTGTGCCAACAATAAAACGTGCCGAGAGAAAATCGTTAAGTATTGCAGTTGCACATTTTCCGTTCGCCGGAAAATGTTTCGGCTGTCGTTAATCGCCGCCGTCGGTTATTTTATATTCCAAATGGTTGGTCAGTCGGCGCAAATTGTCGAGAAGATTTCTCGAATAAAATTATGAATTTCGGACTTATTGCCGGAAACGGAAAATTTCCGTTTCTCGTCGTCGAAGCGGCGCGCAGTCAAGGCGCGTCTTTGTCCGTCGTCGCTATCAAAGAAGAAACCGACAAACGCATCGAAGCGGTCGCCGAAACGGTTGTCTGGGTCGGCATCGGGCAACTCGGCAAAATGATTTCTTTTTTCAAGCAGGAAGGCGTTACAAAAGCGATAATGGCTGGACAAGTCAAACACATCCAGATTTTTTCCGGCGCGCTGCCGGATTTACGGATGCTCAAAATGCTTTACAATCTGCCGCGCCGAAACACCGATTCGCTGATTGGCGGAATCGCCGCCGAACTTGCCGAAGAAGGCATCGAACTGATTGATTCGACTTATTTTATGCGCGATTATTTAACGAGCGAAGGCGTTTTGACAAAGCGAAAACCGGACGAGATTGAGCGGGGAAATATCGAATACGGTTTAAAGATAGCAAACGAAATAGCGCGGCTCGATTTGGGACAGACGATTGTCGCGCGCGCCAAAGCCTGCGTTGCCGTCGAAGCGATGGAAGGAACGGACGCGACGATAAAACGCGCCGGCGAACTCGTAAGGGGAAAATTAACCGTCGTCAAAGTTGCCAAACCGAATCAGGATATGCGTTTCGATGTGCCGGTCGTCGGCGTGCCGACAATTGAAACAATGATTCAGGCGGGCGCGACGTGTCTCTGTCTGACCGCCGGAAAAACTTTAATTTTCGATAAAGCGGAAA
>JALZOE010000557.1 GCA_030857325.1 Acidobacteriota bacterium | reverse complement strand
GACCATTATGATAAAAGTATCTCGTTCCATTGATTTAACCTCGCTTTTGTTAGTGATTTTGTCGTCAACTATTTTAGCGGGTTTCTAATCAATGGAACATTTTTCAAAAAGAGTTGCACATTAGGTATTAAAATAACAGTTCATAGTGGAGACTCGCGGCGTCGTCTACGAAGACAAAGGCGAAATCGGGCAGGCAATCGTCGATTACCGCAAAGCGCTCGAACTTAATCCGAACGATAAAACAGCGAGCCGGAATTTGAATAAAATTTTGAAATAACGGCGATTATTGGTTTTCAATTAAATTTTCGATAATCTCGACAATTTTTCGCAAACCTTTCGCGTCGGTGTCGTTGAAATCGTTTAATTTATCGCTGTCCACGTCCAAAACCATCGCAACATTTCCGGCTTTATCAAATACCGGCAAAACGATTTCCGATTTCGACGCCGAACTGCACGCGATATGACCGGGAAACGCTTCGACATCGGTGACGATAACCGTTTCTTTTGTCGTATAGCAATGACCGCAGACGCCTTTGTCGAAATCGATTCTGGTGCAGGCAATCGTTCCCTGAAACGCGCTCAGGACAAGTTGATTTTCTTTTTTAACATAAAATCCAATCCAGAAAAATCCGAACGCTTCCGTTAAAGCCGCCGTAATATTCGCCAGATTCGCAATCAAATCCGTTTCGCCCGCGACGAGCGCGGCAATTTGCGGCGCGATTTCGTCGTATAATTGTTTCCTGTCCGTCGTTTTTGAAAAAGCCAAACTTTCCGCCATAATTTCTCGATTTTATCACGATTAAATTCAATCATTCTAAATTCAATCATTCTATACGAGCCTTGCAATCGGAAAATTCTCCGGTTAAATAATTTATCGTTTTGCTGGCACTTCAATTGCGTGAAGCCGAACAAAGGCACAGAGGTTATAAAAAAAGGTGGAAGATAAAAAAGGGAACGCCTGGTTGTTGGCGGCAACAGTCGGAGTCGGAGCGGTTGCTGCTCTGACTTTGCTGCGAAAGACGCGCCGAAACTTCGATTTCCAAAATAAAGTTGTTTTAATTACCGGCGGCTCGCGCGGACTTGGACTTGTTTTAGCCGGAACGCTTGCCGCTGAAGGCGCAAAACTCGCAATCTGCGCGCGCGACGTCGACGAATTGGCGCGCGCGAAAGAAGATTTGCAAAACCACAACGCCGAAGTTTTAACCGTCGTCTGCGATGTCCGAAATCAATCCGAAGTAAATCGCACAATCGAAACGGTTTGTAATCATTACGGACAGATTGACGTTTTAATAAATAATGCCGGTGTGATCCAGGTCGCGCCGCTTGAAAATCAAACGCAGAAGGATTTTGAAGACGCGCTTGCCGTGCATTTCTGGGGAGCATTTTATACGATGCAGGCGGTTTTGCCGGAAATGAAACAGCGGGGCGAAGGTCGCATCGTCAACATTTCTTCAATCGGCGGAAAAGTTCCCGTTCCGCATCTCGCGCCGTATTGCGCCAGCAAATTCGCGCTCGTCGGTTTATCCGGCGCGATGCGCTCGGAATTAGTCAAGGACAATATATATGTTACGACGGTTTGTCCCGGTTTAATGAGAACGGGAAGCCACGTCAACGCAACCTTCAAAGGACAGAACGAAAAGGAATACGCGTGGTTCAGCATTTCGGATTCTTTGCCGTTTACTTCGGTGAGCGCGAAAAACGCGGCAGGTCAAATCGTCGAAGCGTGCAGAAATGGAAGTGCGGAATTAATTATCTCGCCGCAGGCGAAACTTGCCGCGAAAGTGGGCGCGCTGTTCCCGGAATTTACGGCGGACGCGCTCGCGCTGGCAAACAAAATTTTACCGTCGGCGGGCGGCATCGGCGAAAATCACGCGCTTGGAAAAGACAGCACATCCTGGGTTTCGCCTTCATTTTTAACGGCTCTTTCCGATAGAGAGTCTTACCGCAACAACGAACTCGAACTTAACGAAAGGTTAGGTTAAGTAATTACAAGGGAAGGAGATATTTTTATGGAACACACGAATCAAAACAAATCATTAACGGATATTTTGACCAGCACGGAAACAAATGTGAATCCGGTTGAAAGATTAATTTCGGCAACGGCTGGCGGCGCGCTGCTCGCTTACGGCTTAAAGCAGGGCGGCGTTTTCGGAACGCTTCTTTCGGTTGTGGGCGGCGGCATCGCCTTGCGCGGCGTTACCGGACATTGCCAGGTTTACGACGCGATGGGCATCGACCGCAGCGCGCCGGGCAACACGATGAGAACGGTCGCGTCGCATAGAAGCTCTAAAAAATCGGATACTTGGAGTAA
>JALZOE010000137.1 GCA_030857325.1 Acidobacteriota bacterium | reverse complement strand
GCGTTCAAATGTCGAAAGAACTTCCGCAAAATGGTTGTAGCGATTGCGGCGAGACGGGACGCGCCGTTTCTCGACAAACGGTTGTTCACCACATCAAAAGCGTTAAACTTTCTTCCATCGGTGATGAAGAATATAAGTTTTGTTCCGCTCCGAAATGCACGGTTGTTTATTACGCCGCTTCCGGTCAAACTTTTACGGTTGACGACACGCGCGAGCCGGTAACTTCTAAAACCGAAGGCGACGCGCGCCCGCTCTGCTATTGTTTCGGCTTTACCGAAGGCTTTGCGCGGCAGCAAATAGCGCGGACGGGCGAAAGTTCCGTATCCGGTCAAGTAAGCCGATTTATCAAAGAAAAACTTTGCAGTTGCGAAATTCGCAATCCGTCCGGCGTCTGCTGCCTCGGCGAAGTAAACAAAGTTATCGGGCGATTATTGATTGAATCGACTGCGATGCAAATACCCGACGGCGAATAAAGCCGTATAACTATTTCAAAGACAAAGCGGGAAACCGAACATAAATTTTGCCTTATAGTAAAATTGCCGATAAGAAAAAATCCAAAATTTTCTAAAAATATTTGCTTTAATAAAGATTTTGGAATAATGTTTCAATCAAACTATAATTCAGAAGCTAATTATTTAATTGACAGCGCTGGACCTACATCCGTTAAATCAATCGCAAAAGTTTTGGCGTTACAGTTGCCTATATTGACCGTAATAATCTTTTTACACCTAAAAACAAAGCTATCTAACTTAACGGAGGCTACATATGTCCAAATCGAACATCAATTGTTTTACAAAGGTTTTTTTGTTTGTAATGCTTGTCGTGTCAGGCATTACACCGATAGTCGCTCAGGACGGTTCGGCTATTTTGAGAGGCGAGGTGCTTGACCCGAGCGGCGCGGTCGTTCCCGGCGCGACGGTTTCAATCGCCAATCAGGAAACCGGACTTAATCGCCGCTCGGTTACGACGAACGATTCCGGCGGTTATGTTTTCGCTTCCCTGACGCCCGGTTTGTATCGAATAACGGTCGAAGCCGCCGGTTTTAAAAAATCGGTCAAGGAAGATTTCCGGCTCAATGTCGGAGAAACGCAGGAATTCAAATTCTCGATGGAAACCGGCGGCGCGCAGGAAACCGTTACGGTTACTACGGAAGAACCGCTGGTCGAAACTTCGACCAGTAAAATCGGCGGACAAATCAGTCAGGAAGAGCTGACCGAGTTGCCGTCAGTCAACCGAAACTTTATCGGATTTGTCGGTCTTCTTCCCGGAGTTGTGCCGAATATCAGCACCGAATCGTTCGGCTCCGATTCGGTCAGCGTCAACGGGCAGGACCCGCGTTACAATAACTTTGCGCTTGACGGCGCGAATAATAACGATGATGTAATTGGGGCGCGTGCCGGTTCTCAGGCGCGAGTCGCTCTGGAAGCCGTGCAGGAGTTTCAGGTTCTGACCAATCAGTTTAGTGCCGAATTCGGACGAACTTCCGGCGGCATTATCAACGCCGTTACCAAATCCGGCAAAAACACCGTCTTCGGAAGCGCTTTCGGCTTTTTTCAGGATAACGCGCTTAATTCAAAAAACCGCTTTTCCATATTGAGAAATGCCGACGAAGCCGATACGAGTTTCAAACAATTCGGCGGAACAATCGGCGGACCGATTAAGAGAGATTTCGCCCACTTCTTTTTCAGCTACGAGCGAACGAAAATCGACCAGGGAGTAAACATCGACATTTTCGCGCGTCCGGCGTTAAACGCTTCGACCGTGACGGCGACGCGCGCAACCAATATATTACTGAGAGGCGATATGCAGCCTTCGCAGAAACACCAAATATCGATTCGGTATTTAAGGGAGAATTCTCCGCAGCTCAATCAGATTATTCCGGTCGGCGTTCTTCCCGTATCTCTGGCGGCGGCGCGCGAGGAAGCGGACGTTGACCAAACGACCGTCGGAAGCTACACATATAATCTGACTGCCAATCTTCTCAACGATTTGCGGCTTTCCTTTACAAGAGAAGATGTCGCTTTTGCCAGCGCCGCGTTTAACGCCGGCAAATCCTTAGTCGAACTTCCGCCGACGCTTGTATTCAATACGTTCGTCGACCAGCAGAGCAATGTCGCTCAAGCCCGAATCAATAACTCATACCGTCTGGCAGACACGCTGACGTGGATTAAAGGCTCGCACACTCTTAAATTCGGCGTCGATTACAACTATGTAACGGCGGACAGCACCAGCGAGGACAATCTGAACGGCACGTTCTTTTTCCCGACTGATTTGCCGTTTGACCGCAACAACCCGCGCAGTTACCCGGAACGCTTTTCCATTCGGGTCGGCGGACCGCTCAAAAACTTTATGATTAATCATAATACGAGCGTGTTTGTTCAGGATGATTGGAAAGTAAACCGAAAACTGACTCTTAATCTCGGAGCGCGTTACGACGACGAAACCGTCTCCTCGGATAACAATAATATTTCTCCGAGATTAGGTTTTGCATATGACCCGTCGGGCAACGCCAAAACCGTTATTCGCGGTGGATTCGGTATGTTTTATCAAAACACTCCGTTTGAAATAATTACCGCTTTCCGCACCGGCGGTCCGTTCTCAACATCATTTGTCCGAAATTTTCCGCTCAATTCAGCCGACCCGGGTCCGCGGGCAGGTGTTTTACCGACCGACCCGACATTGGCTAATGGTCCGGTGGTAAACAGAGCTTTGATTGCATCGCTGGTCGGAACAGGCGCTTTGCTGGCAAATGCGACGCCGACCGTCGATAACAACGAACGCCGGATGCCGTATACACGTTCGTTCTCGATTGGATTTCAGAGGGAGTTGGTTTCCAATATGGCGGTAACGGCGGATTATATTCATACCGACGGAATAGACCAGTTCCTGACAATCAATCTTAATCCCGGAAGACGGGCGACGACCAATTCGACGGCGGCTATCTCCCGGCAATTTACGACCCTCGGAGCGGTTATCCAAAACAGCTTGGTTCCGGTGATAACGGATTCGTTCGGTAATTTTCCTTTTCAAACGGCAAGGGTGGCGGGCGTTACGACCCGTATCAATGCCGGTAAAACAAAATATGACGCGCTGCAGCTCTCTCTCGATAAACGCTATTCGAGAGGATTTCAATTTAAGGCTTCATACACGCTTTCAAAAGGAACCGGAAACGTGAGCGGGAGCGCTTTTGGCGCGGCTAATTTTCAGACGCAAACCAGTCTCGGACTTGAAGAGAACGAAGGACCAACCTCTTTTGACCGCCGGCACAACTTTGTTTTCAGCGGTTTGTATCGCATACCGCGCACCCGTGGTTTGGTTGTCAGCACAATTGTCAGAACTTTATCCGGCACGCCGTTTACAATCTTCGACTCAAGAGTCGATACAAATCAAAACGGTATTAGTTTTGACCCGTTGCCGTCCGGTGCTTTTACAAACTCTCGTCCCTTCGCTAACGGAGAGACACTGAATTTTGCGGTTGATAACAAAGGCGGTATCAACGGCGCGCGGCTGCCCGGTTTCTTCTCGGTCGATTTAAGACTCGCTTACAAATTTAATTTTACAGAGCGCGTCAAAGCCGGATTTACATTTGAAGTCTTTAACCTGGCAAACAGAGTCAACTATGACGAAAACACGATTTCAGGAAACACGGCACAAGCCACTTTCCTGATTCCTTCGGGAGCAAAACCGGCTCGCACTTTCCAACTCGGTTTCCGCGTCGCGTTCTAGTTTTGAAGCCCGTATATTCAGATAGAATATGCGGGCTTTTTTTAATTTTAACTTCCGTGATTTTAACTTTAAATCCATTAACGCTATGAATAATAAATTCTCCGCTCGCGCCGCCGTAAAAATATTTGCAGGCAGCAGTAAATTTTCTGCTTTCGTATTGCTTTTGACGATTACTTTGACAACGCCAATCAATTTTTACGGACAGCGCACCGCCAAACCCGTGCTTCACGGGCGACATTGGATGGCGATTACCGGCAAACCGCTGGCGGCGACGACCGGAGCGATGACTTTTCAAAAGGGCGGAAACGCGGTCGATGCCGCCTGCGCGATGCTCGCGGCAACTTCGACGATGTGGGACACTTTGAGCTGGGGCGGCGAAACGCAAGCGCTGATTTATAATCCCAAAACCGGCAAAGTCATTGGTATTAACGCCCTCGGCGTCGCTCCGACGGGCGCGACGGCGGAATTCTACAAAAGCAAAAAAATGAAATACGCGCCCGAACACGGCGCGCTCGCCGCCGTCACGCCGGGAACGCCGGGCGGACTGCTCGTAATGTTAGCCGAATACGGCAAACTCAGCTTGAGAGAAGTTTTAGAGCCTTCGATTCAAATGGCGGCTGACGGCTACCCGATTGAAGCTCAGATAACCAACACCATCGAACGAGAGAAAAAACGCTTAAAAGAGTGGAAATATTCCAGCCAGATTATGCTGCCGCATCTCGGACAAACGCGCGAAGCTCCCGCCGCCGGTGAAATCTTTCGCCAGTCGGATTTAGCGGCGACGCTGCGAAAATTAGTTGAGGCGGAGCGGCAGGCATTAAAACAGGGAAAAACCCGGAAGGAAGCGATTTACGCCGCCTACGACCGCTTTTACAAAGGCGATATTGCCGGTGAAATTGCCGCTGGAACTCAGGAAGCGGGTGGCTTAATCACGGTCAAAGATTTAGCCGACTGGAAAGTTCATATCGAAGAACCCGTCAAAACGACGTATAAGGGAGTCGAAGTTTATAAGCTGTCGCAATGGACGCAGGGACCGGCGATGCTCCAAGCCCTTAACATTCTTGAAAATTTCGATTTGAAAGCAATGGGTTATAACAGTTCGCGCTATGTTCACACGATTTACCAGGCGATGAATTTAGCTTTTGCCGACCGCGATTTTTATTACGGCGACCCGTATTTCGCGCCCGCCGAACCAATGGAGGGGCTTTTATCAAAAGAATATGCAAGGGAGCGAAGCAAGCTGATAAATATGGAGCGCAACGACCCGGGCATCAAACCCGGCGACCCGTATCCGTTTCAGAAGCAAATTAATCCTTATCGCAATCTGCTGGAGAAATGGAATTTACCGCCGGAAAGTAGCGACTCAAGGTTTAATCAGGACGCCGTTTCACAATCTTCGTGGGAGGAATTCCGGGGAGCGTTCTATTCGGGAACGACTTCGATAGAAACGGCGGACGCCGAAGGCTGGGCGGTTTCGATTACGCCGAGCGGCGGCTGGGTTCCGGCAGTTATCGCGGGCAAAACCGGAATCGGTCTGAGCCAGCGGGCGCAGAGCTTCGTGCTTGACGCGGCGGAAAATCCGTTTAACGTCATCGAGCCGGGAAAGCGTCCGCGCGTAACTCTGACGCCGGCGATGGCGTTAAAAAACGGCAAGCCGTTTCTCTCGTTCGCCGTTCAGGGCGGCGACAGCCAGGACCAGAATCTTTTGCAGTTTTTCCTTAATGTCGTCGAATTCGGAATGAACGTGCAGGAAGCCGCCGAAGCGCCGAACATCAACAGCTTTCAAATGCGTAGCTCCTTCGGCAAACACGATTCTCGACCGGGAAGACTTCTGCTGGCTGAATCGATGTCGCCCTGGGTGCGCGCCGAACTTAAAAAAATGGGATACGACCTGACTTTCGAGGAGCGGACATCGGGACCAATCAACGCCATCTTTTTCGACCGCGAACATAATACGTTGTGGGGCGGCTCCAGCAATCACGGCGAAGATTATGGTATCGCGTGGTAGCAACTATTTAAAGTTTTAACCTTAAATCAAGCCGGTAATGTAATCGGACTTTCGGGGTTGGCGAGATGGAGAGTATCTGATTTGTTTTTTTCCAGTTCCTGATTGCCAGTCGAAACTCTCAGGTAGCCGACGACTTTTGGTTTTTCGACAGTGGTCGCCGATTTGACCGGCGGACGATTGTTTATTTTAGAATCGGCAGGCGTTTCTTGTGACATTTTGGGAAATTTAATGAAAACCTATAATGACGAAACCTAATGTGCAATTCTTTTAGTTCAAAACCAAACCATCAAGGTCAAGCGGTTTTCTTTTCAGTTGCAAGTTAAGAAAGACGGCGACTGTATGCGCCAAAATCTTTCTGATTAAACGTGATTGAAAATGCCACAAATCACGAACTCTAATTTTGTTCAAGTTAAATCTTTCGGTTAAATGCGAACCAACCGTTTCAATTACCTTCCGAACTTTGCCAAACAGTTTGGCGGTGGTTTTATCAAATGTTTCTTGATTTTGTTCTGTCATGTTTTTACGCAGCCGGACAATCAAGCGCGTGCCGTAGCGGTCTGCCAATAATTGGTGGCGAAACGAATCAAGAAAGCCTTTGTCGCCAAGAATGTGCCGAGCGCCGCCGCCTAAAGCCAATTCTTCTGAGAAATTGACATCATGCGGGCGTGCCGGAAGCAGCGAGGCAAAAGTTATCATGCCGCGTCGGGAACATCTGAGTCCGAGCTTGAAACCGTAATAATGCTGCTCTTTGGCGGCGCAATAGCCGTCATCGGCTTGGGCAGCCAAACATTTATCACCGATTCGGCGCACCCATTGGCAAACTGAAACCGGAAGGGTGTCAATCACTTGCAAATCGGCAAACGCTTGTTCGGCTTGGCAGACTATTTGTTGCTCAATCAAGGCTTTGAACTGCCAGAGGTTCGCCGCTTGGCGGACAAAAAGCGTGCGGTCGGAAAGATTCGGAAACCAATGCTGATAATGCGCTTTGAAATAATTGAAAAGGTCTTTATCGGTTGAATGTTTGAAGTATTCACCGCAGATGCGCCATAGTGATAACTTCCTCGTCAGACAAGGCAGGAGCAAACCCGCCGTGTCTAATCGGATAAGAATTTCGTAAAATATCGAGTTGTTCGCTTACCAAACAGAAGACCATTATGATAAAAGTATCTGGTTCCATTGGTTGATTTCCTCCTAAATTGTTGGTTTGGTCATCAACATTTTACCGAGTTTTCAATTCAATGGAACATCTTCAAAAAGAGTTGCACATTAGGT
>JALZOE010000136.1 GCA_030857325.1 Acidobacteriota bacterium | reverse complement strand
TTAACTTGTGCGGCGTTCTGTTTTCAAATATCTATCTTCAAATTGGATGAAGTCGAGCTTAGTAAATAAAAGAAAGCCTCGAATAAAACAAATAATGTTTGTTCGCGGCTTTTATTTTTGTTTAATTTCAAACGGTTGCTTTGCTCTTTGCCGATTCAAATTGTTAAAATAATCGTTTCGGCTAAAGGCTAAAATTTTATCTGTAAGACACACAATGAGTATCAAACAAATCACGGTTCGCGGCGCGCGCCAGCATAATTTGAAGAATATCGATGTCGATATTCCGCGCGATAAATTTACGGTTATCACGGGTTTGAGCGGTTCGGGCAAATCGTCGCTCGCCTTCGACACGATTTACGCCGAAGGTCAAAGGCGTTACGTCGAATCGCTGTCGGCGTATGCGCGGCAGTTTCTCGACCAGTTGGAAAAACCGGATGTCGATTCGGTCGAAGGCTTGTCGCCCGCCATTTCAATCGAGCAGAAAACCGTTTCGCGCTCGCCCCGTTCGACCGTCGGCACGGTTACGGAAATTTACGATTACCTGCGCCTGCTTTTTTCTTCAATCGGTCAGCCGCATTGCCAACTGTGCGGCGCGGAAATAACCAAGCAATCGGTCGAGCAAATCGTCGCCAATATTTTGAATTTACCCGAAGGCGAGCGCGTGATGATTCTTGCGCCGATTGTGCGCGGGCGTAAAGGCGAATTTAAAAAAGAACTCGAAAAGATTGCCAGAGATTTCACGCGCGCCCGAATCGACGGCGAGATGCGGCAGTTGGACGAAGAGATTAAATTGGACAAACGCAAAAATCACACGATTGAAGTCGTCGTTGACCGTCTTTTAATAAAGGAAGGAATCAAGGAAAGATTGACCGAATCGGTTAAAACCGCTTTGAAATTGACCGACGGCGCGGTGCTGGTTTCAATTATCGACGGCGCGGAAAAACTTTATTCCGAGAAAATGGCGTGTGTCAACTGCGGCATCAACATCGCGCCGCTTGAGCCGCGTTCTTTTTCGTTCAACTCGGCTTACGGCGCGTGTAAAAGTTGTCAGGGCTTGGGGATTGTAATGCAGATTGACGCAAGTAAAATTCTGCCCGACCAGAGCGTTGCGGTTGATAAAATTAAATTTCTGAACGACACGGACAAAGCGGGCGGCAAGTTTCTGCATTCGGCTTTAATCGCAATAATCGAAAAATTCGGCGGCGACGGCGACAAACTCGGTTCGCCCGTCGAAGAGGAAAAAAAAGCTAAAAGCAAAAAGGGAAAAATTAAAGATAATGATTTATTAAATGTTCCGTTTGCCGGTTTGTCGCCGGAAATCCGCGAGGCGTTTTGGAACGGCACGAAAAAACGCCTTACGTTTCGACAGGGAACTTATAAATACGAAGCCGATTGGAAAGGCGCGATTCGGGCGATGAACGAGCGGATGGAAACGCCGCCGTCTGAGAAGATAAAGCTCGCGCTCGGAGAACTGGTTTCGCCCGCCGCGTGTCCGGTTTGTCGGGGAAAGCGTCTTCAGCCGGAAAGTCTCGCGGTCAAAGTCGGCGGTCACGGAATCGACGATTACGTCAGCTTTCCGATTGAAGAAGCGTTAAAAAACTTCGGTAAAATCGAATTAAACGAGCGCGAGAAAAAAATCGCCGGTCTCGTTCTGCGCGAAATCAACGACCGTCTGCGTTTTCTAAATCAAGTCGGTCTCGGATATTTGACTTTGGACAGAGCGTCGCAAACATTGAGCGGCGGCGAAGGTCAGCGCATTCGCCTTGCCACGCAAATCGGCTCGCAACTGCGCGGCGTTCTTTATGTTCTGGACGAGCCGTCAATCGGTCTGCACCCGCGCGACAATCAAAAACTCATCAAAACTCTGCAAGATTTGAGAGATTTGGGCAACACGGTTTTAGTTGTCGAACACGACGAGGAAACAATCGAGAAAGCCGATTACGTGGTCGATTTAGGACCGCTCGCCGGAACGCACGGCGGCGAAATTATTGCCACGGGGACGCCAAAGGATATTGAGGAAAATAAAGAATCAATCACCGGGCAATATCTTTCCGGCAAGCTGAAAATCGAAATTCCCGACGTGCGGAGACTTCCGAACGGCAAACGAATTACGGTCAAAGGCGCGAGAGGACACAATTTGAAAAACATCGACGCCGAATTTCCGCTCGGACTTTTGACGGTTGTAACGGGCGTTTCCGGTTCGGGCAAATCAACGCTGGTTGACGATATTTTGTATCCGGCGCTGGCGCGGTTCGTCAATAAATCTTCGATGGAAACGCTCGAACACGATTCTATCGAAGGCTTGGAGTTTGTCGATAAAATCATCGAAATCGACCAGACGCCGATTGGCAGAACGCCGCGCTCGAACCCGGCGACATACACCGGACTTTTTACGCCGATACGCGAACTTTACGCGATGCTGCCCGAATCCAGAGAACGCGGCTACAAAGCGGGAAGATTTAGCTTCAATGTTAAAGGCGGACGCTGCGAAGCGTGCGAAGGCGACGGATTAAAGCGCATCGAGATGAATTTTCTGCCCGACGTTTACGTTCTCTGCGACGTGTGCCGCGGCGCGAGATATAACCGTGAAACTCTGTCGGTCAAATATAAAGGTTTGTCGATTGCAAACCTGTTGGACACGACAATCGAAGACGCTCTGCCGGTTCTCGAAAACATTCCGCAGATTAAACAAAAACTCGCAACCTTGCTTGATGTCGGTTTGGGTTACATCAAAATCGGGCAGTCTTCGACGACCCTTTCGGGCGGCGAGGCGCAGCGCATCAAATTAGCGAAAGAATTATCGAAACGGGCGACGGGCAAAACGATTTACATTCTGGACGAGCCGACGACCGGACTGCATTTTGCCGACGTTCACAAACTGCTCGACGTTTTGCAGCGGCTTGTCGATACGGGAAACACCGTCATCGTTATCGAACACAATCTCGATGTCATAAAATCCGCCGATTATATAATCGATTTAGGACCCGAAGGCGGCGCGGGCGGCGGCAAAATCGTGGCGAAGGGAACGCCGGAAGAAGTCGCCAGAGTTAAAAAATCTTACACGGGTCAGGCTTTGAAATCGCTTCTTTAATTTCGATTAACGTATATTGCGGAAATACGCACGATAGTCGAGTGTGTTTTACCATCGTAGTTTTGCGTCCTTGCTTTGTGCGAACTTTTGAATTTCACTTCGATTTTTCAAAAAAATTAGTGTTGAATCGATTCCGCCAATTGCAGTTTTAGGGCGACGCGGCTTTCGCGGCGGCTGAAAGCGTCGATTAAATTCGTCACGCGGTCGAAATCGCTTGCGGCGAGCTTTCCCCAAGCCGAATTATCGTTTAAGTAAAATCCGGTCGGATTACCGTTGATTAAAAGAAACTCGCCTTGTCTGATGTTCGAGCCTCTCTGAAAACCGTTGTAAACGGCGGCGGCTTCGGACAATTCGTTGACCTGCGGAACGAGCGATTCGAGCAGCCG
This sequence comes from Acidobacteriota bacterium, assembly GCA_030857325.1. GTDB lineage: Bacteria > Acidobacteriota > Blastocatellia > Pyrinomonadales > Pyrinomonadaceae. The sequence goes on along the minus strand of JALZOE010000136.1, from coordinate 3,530 downwards.
AAAGGCTTCGAGCGGTTCGATAAGCGTATTAGCCCCAATAACCTGCATCAACTCCGACATTTCCGTCGAATCTTCCGGTTTTTCCGAAATCAGGGCGCGGGCTTTGCCCAAAATCGCGGCGGCGTGCGGTTTATTCTCAGCCGGATTTTTCCGGTAAACGGCGTTGGCGAGATTTATGAGCGCGCCGACGCGCGTGTTTTCGGGAAATTCGTCAATCATTCTTTCGGCTTCCGAAAATTTTCCGGCGTTTATCAAGCTGTAAGCGTATTGCCAGTTCAAGCCGCGCATCGCTTCTTCGAGCGCGTCGTCGGAAAAGTTTTCGGTTAAAACTTCGGTCGCGCGATTAAAATCGCCTTGCTCGGCGAATTTCGCCGCCGCCGATTGATAAATCTGCCGCCGCGAAGTTTCGGGAAATTTTCCGGCGGCGCTCAAAAGTTTTTCCGCCGTCGCGCCTTCGCCGTTGAGAAGTTTGCCGACTTCCGGGTCGTATTCGAGGTGCATTCCGCGACGCACATAAGTTTTTTGCGTTTCTATCATTTTGAGGGCGACGGCGGGCGCGAGTTTTTCGGCAATCGGCAGAATCGAGTAATTGCTGTAATAGCCGCTGCCGTTGTTTTGCCGCGAGTGAAAAGCGAAAAGTTTGCCGGCTAAATTCCGCATCTGCGCGTCGTCGAATTTCAGGGCTTTTTCGGTCGGCGGTTTTTCGCGGATAAATTCGTTTAAAAAGGCGACGGCGACGTTCGTATTTTGATAGCCGGTTTGGTTTTCGTTGTCGAATCCGTTCTGCGCGAGCTTGCCGACGATTTCCGAAGCGATGCGGTCGGCTGATTCGGGGTCTTTTTCGTGAAGTTTTTTCAGCAGATTAAAGGTTTCGTTCGACAAGCCTTTTTTCAGCGATTCGTTAAGAAGTTTGGCGGCGCGTTCCGGGTTCTGGTCGGCGGCAAGGCGGATAAAACTTTGTTCGAGGTTCGTTTCGTTTTGCGCCAGGTAAGCGTAATTCGACGAAGAACCGCTGATTTTCGCGCCGGCGGCGCGCGGCGTCGAAAGAGCTTTGACAACGGCGGCAGGGCGCGTCTTAAAAAGATATTCCAGAGCGAGTTCGGCGTCGCGGCGGGCGATTTGGTTCAGAATCTGCGGGCGCGTCGATTGTCCGGTCAGCAGTTCGTGTTGAAACGGCGCGTTTTTTTTGTCGGCTTCGGCAAACGTCTGCGCGTTTATCATTTCGCCGACCGCGTTTTGAAAAAGAGCGCGGGCGCGTTTTTCGTCGGTCTTCCAAAGAATGTTTGCGGCTCGCGCGTAAACGAGCGCGCGATTTTCGCCGAGCTTTAAGTTCGGCGCGTCGGCGAGTATCTGTTCGATTAAAATTGTTTGCCGCTGCTGTTTGATTTTCGCGTCTTCGGCGGAATCCTGAGCGAAAACAAAGGCAGGAAGCAGAAAAAGAAACGAGCAAAAGGCGAGACGCGAAATCATCGGTATATCTCCAAACTAATCGAAATATTGAAAAATCGTTACCTACACAGAGATTCGAGAACGGCGAAAGGTTGTATCGGGCGCGGTTAAATTTTTGCGCCGCAAAATTTTTGCTAAATCTTTAAATTTTCCGAATCGCTTCAATCATCTCTTTGACGGCGTTTTCCAGCCCGACGAAAATCGAGCGCGAAATTATGCTGTGTCCGATGTTAAATTCGGTGATTTCGGTTATGGCGGCGAGCGCTTTGGCGTTGCGGACGGTCAAACCGTGTCCGGCGGCGACGACTAAGCCGAATTGTCCGGCGAGCGCGGCGGCGTCGTCAATTCTTTTTATTTCCTGCGCCGCCCGCAACGTGCCTTCGCCGTGATCGGCGCGCGAGCTTAACGTCAATTCCGCGTATTCCGCCGTGCAAAGCTCGACTTGCTGCGCTCCGGCATTGTGCGCCGCTTCAATTTGTTCGGCGTTCGGGTCGATGAAAATACTGGCGAAAATTCCAGCGTCGCGCAACCGCTCGACTGCGGTTTTAACCGTTTGAAAGTTTCCGGCGACATCCAAACCGCCTTCGGTCGTTATCTCGTTCGGATTTTCGGGAACTAAGGAAACGGCTTCGGGTTTGGTTTTGACAGCGATTTTTATCATCTCGTCGGTCGCCGCCAGCTCGACATTTAAATAAGTCGTTATAACCGAACGCAGAATTCTAATATCTTCGTCCTGAATATGTCTGCGGTCTTGTCGCAGATGAACGGTAATGCCGTCCGCTCCGGCTTGTTCGCAAATCATCGCGGCGGCGACAAGATTCGGTTCGATGGTTTTGCGGGCTTCCCGGACGGTGGCAACGTGGTCGATATTGACGTTAAGTTTGGCGGTCATAAATTAAATTTACCACAAAGAATTTTAGCTACGAATTACACAAATCACACGAATAAGAAGCAAAAAACAATTCGTGTGATTTGTGTAATTCGTGGCTAGTTTCTTCTATTTTCGACAAGTTTTGATTGTTTATCATAAACACCGCGCTTTGCATTTTTGCGGATTTGACGCAGTTCATTAAACATTCGGCGCGTGTCGCGCAGCGCGCTGACTTTCGAGCCTTCGACGTTGTTCCAGCGGACGGGAATTTCTTTGAGCTTTAATCCGCGATGTTTGGCGACAAATAAAAATTCGACATCGAAGCCGAAACGGTTAATCGTCATCGTGTCGAGCAGCGAGCGAAATTTGCTCATTCTAAATGCTTTGAAACCGCATTGAGTGTCGGAAAAAGGCAACCCCGTCATTTTGCGTATCATCAAGTTAATCAATCTTCCGCCCTGTTCGCGCTGCCACGGCTGATGCATTCCGATAAGCGAGCGGTCGAGCGCGCGCGAGCCGAAAGTTACGTCGATTTTTTCGTTTTCGATGGGCGCGACGAGCTTTTCGAGTTCGGTAATCGGCGTCGAAAGGTCGGCGTCGGAAAACAGGGCGATTTCGCCGTTAGCTTTAATCAGACCAAGCCTGACGGCGTAACCTTTGCCGCGATTTTTGTCATAGCCGAAAACTTTCGTCTGGACGTGCGGAAATTCGGTGTGAACTTTTTCGGCGACCTCGACGGTCGCGTCGGTCGAGCCGTCATCGACGACAATCAGCTCGGCGGACGGAATTTTCTCGTCTATATAGTTGAGAATCCGGCGGAGCGAATCGCCGATTCGCGCTTCTTCGTTATAGGCGGGAACGATTATGGAAAGAGACGTTTTCAACATAAAGCGTTTATGGTAAATCCTCGAACGGCAATTGTAAATCCGGCGCAGGCGGCGCGGCGTTTTTAAATGTGAAAATGACCGATTCGATTGTTCGATATGATATATTTTTAGACAGGGAAATAAAGCAATGAAAAAAGGTTTCGGCATAATCGCCATCGTAATAATTTGCATCGGCGCCGTCGTCGGCGGATTTTTCAGCAGACTGCCCGTCAGGACTTCGGCGGACACGACCGTTACGGCTGACCGAATCGTCGCCGATTACCGCGAAGCGCTCGACGTTATCGGTAAAAACTACGTCGGGCAAATTAACCACGAAAAAGTTT
>JALZOE010000556.1 GCA_030857325.1 Acidobacteriota bacterium | reverse complement strand
GATAATATATTCGGCGAGATGCGAAAATCGTCCGCCAGACTGCATTACCGGCTGGAGAAAAATCTCGCCGGTCTGGAGATTTTGTTTGCCGACGACAACTTACAGGCGCGCGCGCTCTGGAAAAACAGCGATGATTTAAGAGTGCTGCTCGAAGACGCCGAGCGCGGGAAACAAATCGACAAGGAATTGTCGAGACAGGAGCAAGCCGAAGCCGAAAAAATCGAAAGCGAGGAAAATTACGACTATGAAAAAGCCGCGCAGTCGAAACAAAATCGCCGCGCCCGGAGACAGTTTGAAAATTTCGCGTGGTACGGAATCGAAAAAAACAAATTCCCGACCCTCGTCCGCCAGCCGGAGCAGATAAAATATCCGCCGACGTTCGATGATTTTCCGGTTCAGGCAAACGGTGCGCAGTGGAAGGCGCGGACGCCGAATCTGGAAATCAGAGCGAGCGCGGACGGATTATACAAAATCAGCCGCGGGCAATTCCTAAAAATTCAAAACGGTTATTACGATAAACCGCTCGTTACGCCGAACGGACAATGGGCAATCGTTACCAAATACGGCGGCGAAGACGGCGGCGGCGCACTCGTTCGCGTCAATCTGCTGACGGGCAGGGAATTTAAAATCAAATCAGACCGCTTCCCGCGCTATGAAGCCGTCGCTTACGTTTCTTCAAACAACAAAATTCTAATTTTCGGCGCTTCTTACGATGAAGAAAGCGAATCGGAAGAATCGGCGGGCGGACGCGGAAATTATTTTCTGCTCGACGCCGACACCGGAATCGTGCAGCCGGTTCGGGGAGAAATTCGCCCGCTCGCGCAGCAGACTTTTCGCCCGCTTCAGCCGGTGGCAAACGCCGACGAATTTTGGGCGGCAATTCCCGACAGCGAAAAAAACGAAACGCAAATCGGCAGTTATAATGCGAAAACTTTCGCCTTTAAATCGCTGCTGACTGTTCCGCAAATCAAATTCGACAGTATGAATATGCAGGCGGACGAAAAGGAAAACAAAATTTACTTTATTTACGCCGGTCATCTGCTTTCTTTGCCGATGCGCGGCGAAACGAAATAAAATATGCGGCGTTTGAATATTTGCGGGCGCGTTGGTAGTTTTGTTTATAGTATTTTTTCCCCGAAATTTATTTCTCCGGCGGAAAAATACTTTATTCAGGAATCGTAAATGCCGATAAACAAAAATGATTTTCGCGCCGCGCTCGGTCGTTTTGCCAGCGGCGTAACCGTTGTTACAACCAGAGACGCGGACGGGCGGCTTCACGGAATCACGGTCAGCGCGTTTTGTTCCGTATCTTTAGAACCGCCGCTCGTTTTAGTCTGCATCGAGAAAAAAGCCGGAAGCCATCACGCTTTTTCCAATGGCGAAGCGTTTGTCGTCAATGTTCTCGCCGCCGGTCAGCAGTATCTTTCCGACCGTTTCGCCTCGCACATTTCAAACAAATTTGAAGGCATCGCATATCGTTCGGGCATCGAAGATTTGCCCGTTTTGGAAGACGCGCTCGCCAACCTCGAATGCGTTCTAAAATATTCTTACGAAGCCGGCGACCACACGATTTTCGTCGGTCAAATCGAAAAAGCGCACATCGCCGACGGTGAACCGCTCCTTTATTTTCACGGAAATTACAGAAAGATTAAAGATTTAGCGTGAAATAATTTTTGTTGAAGCCCAATAAAAAGACGTATAATCAATCCGTATATGAAGGTTATTATCTGGAATCATTCTGCTCAATCGTTAGTTTGACGGCTTTGCTTTCAATATAACAATTTAATATTGTAGAAAAAATTATGCAACATTCATTTTTAGCTGTTTTAGCGTCTTTGGCACTTTTTATTACGAGTAGTCCTTTATGTTTCGCCCAAAATCTATTCGCCGAAATTATTTTTTGGGTTCATCAACAAATTTATTGGCTATAAATCCGGTCAGAAGCATTAATAATCCGAGTCCGACCAAATAAACATTGATTTGCTTATACATTAAATAAAGCACCAGACACACGGAAAAAATCAGCGCGGAAATTATACTGCTCAATATATAAATCAAACCGGCGTAATCTTCCCTTTCCATAATTTTTAGTCGGTTTCGGCGTCGAGCATTTTCTGCAAATCGGTTTCGTCGAGCGTGTAGAGTTCGTTGCAGAATCCGCACGTCATTTTTGCGCCTTTGTCTTCTTCGAGCATCGATGCGACTTCGATTCTGCCGAGCGATGAAATTAAGGTTACGGCGCGCTCGAACGAGCAGTTGCAGGCGAATGAAACCGCTCTTTCTTCCAGAATCTCGAAATCGATAACGCCGAGAAC
>JALZOE010000555.1 GCA_030857325.1 Acidobacteriota bacterium | reverse complement strand
GTATCGAGACGGTAAAGGCGCGAATCGCCGACGTGTCCGATAGTCGCGATATTTCCTGAAATATGAAGCGCGACAATCGTCGTCGCCATTGTCGAAAGCTGCGGCAAATCGTGCGACATCTGAAAAATCGATTCGTTGGCGCGCTCGATGGCAATGCGCATCATTTCTTCGGCATCGCCGTTTTCGCGCAGATTGACAAAGGCTTCGCTTAAAATTTCGACCGCCATTTGGGACGCGACATCTCCGGCTTGCGCGCCGCCCACGCCGTCGGCAACCGCGAAAAGCCCGCACTCGTTCATCTCCAAAAATGAATCTTCATTCTGCGGACGCTTCTTGCTTAAACCTCTGTCGGAAACCGCCGCCGAATAGATTTGAAAATTATTTTCCGTCATTTTTTCTCCGCTTTCGGTGTGTCTGAAAGTCGCTGATTTTTATGGATTTTGGTTGTTTCCGTTTGTGGAAATTGCTTCGACCAGCCTATCGACGGCATTGCGGTGCGAAAACGCGAGCAGCATTCCGAGCATTATGAAACTGGTTATCAAGGAGAAACCGCCGTGGCTGACGAACGGCAGAGTGATTCCGGTCATCGGCAGCGCGCGCGTGATGCCGCCCATATTGACGAGCGCCTGAAAACCGATAAACGCCGCCAGACCGACCGCGCATAATTTGCTGAACATATCGCGCGTGTCGAGCGCCGTCCGAACTCCCGCGCTGACAAAAGTTATCAGCGCAAAGACTACCAGCAAACCGCCGAAAAGTCCAAGTTCTTCAGCAATCGCCGCGTAAACGTAATCGGAATCGGCGACCGGAATCAATTCGACAAAACCGAGTCCCAAACCTCTACCGCTCGTTCCGCCCGAAGCGACGCCGAACGTCGCCTGCGCCGGTTGAAACGCCAGCACGTCGAACCACGCATCGACGTTAATCGATTTTTGCAGAGCCGGTTCTTCTTCGAGCATTGCGGGAAGATTCGGGTTTTCTTTAACCAAATCCTTGTAATAATCGTTGTAATCGTCTTTCCACCAATTGGTGTCCGGCGTCGGCGGATTAAAACCGTCGAGCCACAGGTGAAACCGCTGCTGAATTCTATCGGGCAGAACCGCTTTGACAGGTTTGGCAAGCGTCGGCAAAAGCGGAATCTTTTCCTGCGTATTAACCGGAAGCGCGCCGACAACTAAAACGCTGACGAGCAGCAGAACGCTGCCGACCAGCACGATTCTCTGCGGCAGACGACGGACGGCGATAATGTAAAGCGTCGCGTAAACCGAGCTGAAAACCATCATCTGTCCGAAATCCTTCAAAACGAAAAACGGCACGAACGGCAGAACCGCCATAAATAAAAGCGGAATCGTGTCTTTGGCGCGCGGCACACCCCAATAAGTGCGCGCCAGATTTTTATACAAAACCGACAAAATGGCGGCGAAACCGATGAGAAACGGAATTTTCGCCGGCTCCCACGGCGTCATATTATTGATTGATTTTCCCGCGCTCGACGTAACCACCGCGAATAAAAGCGGCACGAGCGTTAAAAGAACGATTAAAAAACCATTTCTCTGCAAAACGTCTAAAACGCTGTCGCGCCGGAATAATAAAAAAGCGATGATACAGCTAAAAATGGCGAAAAGCGGAATCAAGGTTCTGCCCGAAAGAAAAATATCGCCGATTGTGTCGTTTGCCGGGCGCGGCGTCTCTTTCGACAAATCGACCGGCGACGGCGGCGTTGCGGGCAAGCCCATCATTTGTTTTTTCTCAGCCGAATAATTTTCCTGTATGTAATGCTTTTGAAGCGTTTTGATTTTCGCTTGGCGAGCTTCGGCTTTATCCCGGCGCGACGTGTATTCCGGGTCGCTGAACAGGCGATACTGCACGGTCAGACCGATTGAAAAAAGAATAATCGCCGACGTGTAAAGCGTGTAATTGCCTTTAAATCTCGTAAAGCGAGCGAGAAAAATCGGCAGAAACGTCAGGATAAGCAGCAGAAAAATATTCCTGCCCGCCGTCACGGTCGAAGTTTCGTAGCCGCGAATCAGCGCGCCGTAATGAATCGAATAATGCGCGATTGCGGTTAAAACGGTTACGAGAAGCAATATAAAAACACTTGTCGAGGCTCGATTTTTCATAAAACTGTAATCGGTTGTCAGTGGTCAGTCGTTAGCAAAAAGTATTTGTTAAAAAAATAACTTGCTTTTTCTTATCCGTGTTAATCCGCGTTTATCTGCGGTTAGTTCCTCTTTTCCTTGCCGCTGCTCTCGGAGTTTTCGGAGCTTCGGGCAATTGCGTTTGCGGTTTGTATTGCTCGCCCAAAAGCCCTAAATC
>JALZOE010000135.1 GCA_030857325.1 Acidobacteriota bacterium | reverse complement strand
AATCACTTAAGTTGAGTTTCCTCATTATTGTCAATCTACTTTTACCATAAAAACTTTAGTAAATTATTGAAATTACATCGTTTATGTATGTTGCGTAATATCAGTTAGAAGCTGTTTGGAAACTCGTAAAATCAGCTGATTTTACGACATAATTGTCGTTTTCTTAAATTGGCTTGATAGCATAAGTCCTTTGAAACCAACAATGCTTAATTTTTAGAAATAGTTTCCAAACAGCTTCCTATAAGAAAGAGTTTCCGTTTTATTACGAATAGGAGTTACGCAGTTGAAACATTGTTAAACGCAAATCTGAAGTTGATGCTTTTGCCAAAATCTTCTACAAACCAAGTAGTCTTTCATCTCCACAGGAACAGGGCAAGCTTTATAATCATATTGACCCTGCTGTTGATAGGTTCAATTATGTATATGTAAAAGAGCAGGAAACAAAAGAAGAATTCAAAAAATCACTTACCTCTTATGTTCACCTTTATTTTACTTGTATGGTAAAAAGCTCAATCATTAGATTGAGCTTTTCTATTTTTGTTTAAGGCTATTGTATTAGGTAACTTTCTTATCATTTAAGATAATGAACAGGAAAATCTTCTTTTAATTGTTGCTATAAGCATTCAGATAAATCCAATAAAAACTTTATTTTTAGTCACTTTTAACCAGTAAAATGATTTATAAGTGGGACTTTATGTGGGATAATAAAAGTGTTGAAAATTAACTATAAGATAGAAAACCGATATTTAGCGGGATTCATTCTTATTATTCCAGATACTTGATAGTTGACGCACTCAGGGACGCAAGAAACCGAAAGTGTCCACCATAGTGTCCAAAAGAAAAAGGCTGCTAAAAATAACAGCCGTAACTTTTTGATTTTAATGGTGGCGGGAGAGAGACTTGAACTCTCGACCTCGGGGTTATGAATCCCGCGCTCTAACCAGCTGAGCTACCCTGCCACGAATATCCAATTATAGTTTGACGGGCGAAAAAATCAAGTTTCCCTGTTAAAAAATGTGTTTGTAAAATGTCGCGCGCGTTGTATGATTAAATTTAAGCACGAAAAATCAGTCGCTTTTACCGGACGTTCAAATCGTCGCCGCATTTTTCGGCAACGCAATTTTGCGTTTTGTAATCATAAAGACGGAGAACGAACATTATGCGCGCAAAATTCATTTTCAGTTTAATCCTGCCGGTTTTATTTACATTTACCGCGTCGGCGCAGCCGCGCAAAGCCGCGCCGACGCCGAAAGTTGCGACCCGAACGATTGCTATCGTAACCGAGCCGAAAGCCGATGTCTGGCTCGACGACGTTAAATACGGCGCGACGGACGAAACGGGAAGTTTGACGCTGCGGGGCATTTCCGCCGGAACAAAAAAACTGCGCGTTCGGGCGAGCGGTTTCAAAGAAGCCGCGCAAAACCTTCTTTCGGCGCAAAAGGGCGAAGTGAAAATTTCTCTGACTAAAACAACAGACGAAGCCGAACTCGCTTTTCAGCAAGCCGAATCGCAGACGGATAAGAAAAAAGCGGTCGAGCTTTACGAGCAGGCAATCAGTCTGCGCCCGAAATTTGCCGAAGCCAATGTAGGTCTGGCGCGCGTCCTGCTCGCGCAGGGCGAGGCGGACGCGGCGCTCAAAGCCATCCGAGCCGCGAAAACAGCGCGTCCCGTTTACCCGGAAGCGACAGCCGTCGAAGGCAGAATTTACGCCTCGGAAAACGAGGAACAAAAAGCCGTCGCCGCCTTCAAGCGCGCCGTCGCCGAAGCGAAAGGTTTTCAGCCCGAAGCCTACACGGGTTTAGGCTTGTTATACAAAGAAAAAGCCGAAACTTTTGCCGCCGAAAGTGATTTTGAAAACGAAAAGCAAAACTACATTCTCGCCGCCGCCGCCTTAAGAAAAGCCGCCGCACAACTGGGAAGCGCGCCCGACGCCATTACAATTTATCAACTTCTCGGCGATTCGTACGAACAAGCGAAAATGTTTCCCGAAGCCATCAAAATTTACGAAGATTTTCTGCGCCTTTTCCCCGACAGCGACGAAGCGAGCGTCATCCAATCGTTCATCGTGCAGATAAAAAAACGTCAGGAAGAACAGCCGTAAAATCCGCTCTGTTTATGACTTTTCCAAAACGTGTAAATACTCGAATGTTCCGGTTGCCCGATGATTGCGAATCGGCTTCGATGTCGCACGACTTCCAATTTATTCAAATCTAAATCGTTATGCTTCATAATTTAGCGTCAAACTATTTCCGGCGCATTTCCCTGATTCTTTTGAAAAGCTGCGGCGCGAGTCGGGCGGTTTGAATGAGCGAGCCGGCGGCGAATCGGCGGGCGAAGCCGCGAAAGGTTTCGACGCCGTTTTCCGAGTAGCCGAACCACCAGACATTCGGCAGAAACGTGTAGCGGTTGACGTGTATGTGCTGCGGCGCGACCAGTTCCATTAAGCCTTCTTTGCCGTGCGTTCTGCCGTAGCCGCTTTGCTTAAAACCGCCCCACGGCGTTTGCGCGATGCCGTGCGTGTATAAAACTTCGTTAACCGTTATCGTTCCCGCCAGAATTCTTTCCGCCACTCGCGTTCCGCGTCGCAAATCTTTTGTCCAGACGCTCGCCGTCAAACCGAAATCCGTGTCGTTGGCAAGCTCGACGGCTTCTTTTTCCGTTCTAAAAGTCGCAATTGGCAATGTCGGACCGAAAGTTTCCTCGCGCATTCCGCGCATCGAATTTTTCGCATCGGAAATTACCGTCGGTTCAAAAAACGTGCCGTCGAATTTACCATTGCGTTTGCCGCCGGTTAAAATGCGCGCACCGCTTTTTTGGAAATCGGCGACGTGATTTTCGACGATTTTCAACTGGTTTTCGCTAATCATCGCAGCGATGTCGGTTGCCGCGTCGCGTCCGAAATTCTGCGTCAGCTTTTTAGTTTTTTCGACGACTAAATTTGTAAATTTTTCGGCAACGGATTCTTCGACGTAAAGCCGCTCGACCGACGAGCAGGCTTGACCGGAATTGGTAAACGCGCCCCAGACTGCCGCGCTCGAAGCCGCTTCCAAATCGGCGTCCGAGAAAACAATCATCGGGTCTTTGCCGCCGAGTTCGAGAACGACCGGCGTTAAAGTTTTCGCCGCGCTTTCGGCGATTTTCCTGCCCGTCTCCACGCTGCCGGTGAACATTATTTTACCCACGCCCGTCTCGACAATCGCCGCGCCCGTTCGTCCGTCGCCGGTTACAACCTGCAAAACATTTTCGGGCAGATTCGCTTTTTCAAAAATCTCGCCGATTTTTAATCCGACCAGCGGCGTCAATTCGGACGGTTTCAAAACAACCGCGTTTCCAGCCATCAAAGCCATCGCGACTTCGCCGAGCGGAATGGCGAACGGAAAATTCCACGGCGAGATAATTCCGACGACGCCGAGCGGCTGGTAAATGATTTTTGAGGAACGTCCGAGAAATTTTAACTGACCGATGTCGATTTTTTCCGGTTTGAGAATTTTCCGCGTATTTCGGGCGAAATACTGCATCAAGTCCAAAACCGGCGCGATTTCTGCGGACAACGCTTCGGCAATCGGTTTGCCGGATTCGTTGGAAATAAGCAGCGCGATTTCGTCTAACTCCGCAAGAATAATTTCCCGCGCTTTCATTACAAATCGAGCGCGTTCGGCAAATGAAGTTTCTCGCCATTCGACAAACGCCCGCCGCGATTTTTCGACCGCTTCGTTCACTCGTTCGGCGGACACGTTCGGAACTCTGCCGATTTCTTCGCCGGTCGCCGGATTACAGGAAATTATTTCGTCTTGCGTCGTCGGAAATGAAAGAACCGCGCTCATATTTTGCTCCATTTTTACAGAATAATTTATTTAATCATTTTTGATGATAATTTTCGAGATTTCAGTCACGGCAATTGGAGCGAAAAATTTATTTGAGCGTTAAATAAAATCGTCTTGACAAGGTAAATACAAACGATTATTCTTAGTATTACGGTAAATAACGAATGATTAACGAAATTGACACAAAAATTCTGACTATTATTCAGCAGGACGCGCGAATTTCAAATGCCGACATAGCGCGTCAAGTCGGTCTAGCGCCGTCCGCCGTTTTGGAGCGCGTGCGCAAACTCGAAGAACGCGGCGTCATACGCGGCTACGCGGCGGAGATTGACGCGGCGTCAATCGGTTTCGGCTTGACGGCTTTCGTTTTCGTTCGGACAAACGAATGCGGCGACCCGACGGACAAACTTCTGGCGAATATTCCCGAAGTTCTGGAAGTTCACGACGTAGCCGGCGAGGAATCGTATTTGTTAAAAGTTCGGGCGAAAAACACGGAAGAATTGGCAAAACTTCTGCGCGAGAAAATAAAAGCCGTGCCGAATGTATTATTGACGAGAACAACCGTTGTTTTGCAGACGATAAAGGAGACGACAGCGTTGCCGCTCGAAAATTTGGGTGCGGATTCTGGTGAAACGGCAAAACGTAAACCGCGTAAAAATGTTAAAAGTCCGGGACAATCGAAACAAAAAGAAGAGAATTAACAGGGATGAAGAGGATAAATAAGGATAAAGCAAAACTAAAATCTTTTGTATTCTTTTGTATTTATCCCTGCTTATCCTCTTTATCCCTGTTATATTTTTCTTTTTGCATTTTATTAGATTGAAATTTCTCTCGATAGAAGTTGAATGAACAAGGGAAGTTATGCGGGAAGTTACGAAAACAAATCAAGCGACGAGTATTTCGCTCGTTTTAATCGCGGCGTTTGCGGCAGTTTATATCTTTTGGGGTTCGACGTATCTGGCGATTAAATACGCGATTGAAACTTTGCCGCCGTTTATAATGGCTGGCTCGCGGTTTTTAATCGCCGGTTCGATTTTATATGTTTGGGCGCGTTTTTCAGCCGATTACGAAAAGCCGTCTTTAAAGCATTGGCGGACGAGTTTAGTCGTCGGGACGCTTCTTTTATTAGGCGGAAACGGCTGTGTCGTCATTGCCGAACATTATATTTCGTCGAGCCTCGCGGCGCTGCTCATCGCCGTCGAACCGTTTTGGATTGTTCTTTTAAGCTGGCTTCTGCTCGGCGGAAATCGTCCGAATTGGAAAGTCGCGCTCGGCATCGTCGTCGGTTTCGCCGGAGTTTATTTATTAGTCGGCGGGCAGAGTTCGGCAAACGCGGCGGACGGCGGAAACAATCAGCTTCTCGGCGCGGCGCTGGTTATGACGGCGGCGTTTTCGTGGGCTTTGGGTTCGATTTACGGTTTGCGGGCGACGACTCCGAAATCGTCGTTGCTGACTTCCGGTATGCAGATGCTGGCGGGCGGTTTCGTGTTGACGCTGGTCGGAACTTTCGCGGGCGAATGGACGAAATTCAACGTTGCAGACGTGTCGCGCAATTCGTGGCTCGGCTTCGCGTATTTGATAATTTTCGGCTCAATCGTCGGATTTACGGCTTACAGTTGGCTGCTGAAAAACGCCGCGCCGTCGCTCGTCGCAACTTATGCCTATGTTAATCCGGTTGTCGCCGTTTTTCTCGGCTGGCTGGTTGCGGGCGAATCATTGAGCTTGCAAATGCTTGTCGGCGCGGCGGTTATCGTCGGTTCGGTAGCGCTGATAACTTCCACGAGCGAAAGTAAAGAAGCCGAAAAATCGGAAATCGAAACAAGTCATTGCCCGAATTTTTCGACTTCGAGTTAATCTGCAATTTAATTTTAGGGAAACCGATTAAAGATTTTACCCGCGAAATATGCGAGAGAACACGAAAAAGAAAAAAATGGTTTTTATTTCGTATCTTTTCGCGTATTTCGCGGGCAAAATCTTCGCTTTTTGTCGGAATTTAGCAATAAACAACGATATACTTTTCAAATCCGCGGCTGAATTTTTATTCCAGCATCTTTTCAATCGCGGCGTAGCTCGCCTCAATCGCTTCGCTCAATTTTTCCGGCAGATTGCCGCCGCCTTCCGCCATATCAGGTTTGCCGCCGCCGCGTCCGCCGACGACGGGCGCTATTTCTTTAATAACGTTTCCGGCTTTTATTTGCGCGGTCAAGTCGTCGGAGACGCGCACGATAATCGAAACTTTCGCGTCGTCGCGTCTGCCAAGGACGACGACGCCGGATTTTAATTTATTTAAAAGATTGTCGGAAAGCTGGCGCATCGCGCCTGCGTCCAAACCTTCGACAACTTTCGCCACGACTTTTACGCCGCCGACATCTCGCGCTTCGTCGCCCTTTGCTGAAGTTTGAGCGATTGCGCCGCTCGCAATCTTCATTTTCAACTCGTCGTTTTCGCGCCGTGTTCGTTTTAATTCTTCCTGCAATTTTTCGATTGCGCTCGGCAAATTGTCGCGCTGCGTTCTCAACACGCTCAAAGATTTTTCAATCAACTGCTCGTCTTCACGAAAACGCGCAAATGCGTCGAGTCCGGTAATTGCGCGAATTCGGCGGACGCCCGAAGCAATCGCTTCGTCGGACAAAATCTTAAACGAGCCGATGTCGCCCGTCGCCGAAACGTGCGTTCCGCCGCATAATTCTTTCGAGAAAATGCCCGCGCCGATACGCAAAACGCGAACCTGCGAGCCGTATTTTTCGCCGAACAGCGCCATCGCGCCCGTTTGCATTGCTTCTTCGATAGACATTAAATCGGTGTTGACCGCATCGTTGTTCAAAATCTCATCGTAAACCAAATCTTCGATTTCCCGGATTTCCTCGCTGGAAATCGGCTGATAATGAGTAAAATCAAATCTTAAATAATTAGGCGCGACGACCGAACCGGCTTGTTTGACGTGCGTTCCCAAAACTTCGCGCAGTGCGGCGTGAACCAGATGCGTCGCCGTATGATTGCGCCGTATCGCGTCGCGTTTTTCCGCGTCAACCGTCGCCGTAACCGTATCGCCTACTCGCGCCGAACCTTTCTCGATTTTCGATTTATGCAGAACGATTCCCGCAACCGGCGCGAACGTGTCGAAAACTTTGACCTGCGCGTTCTGGTTAAAAATCGTTCCCGCATCGCCGACCTGCCCGCCCGCTTCGGCGTAAAAA
>JALZOE010000554.1 GCA_030857325.1 Acidobacteriota bacterium | reverse complement strand
CGTAATATTCTCGGTTTGGACGCGCACCAAAACAGGTTCGGTTGTCTGCAAAAAATCATCGCCGAGAGTTATGGCGACGTGCGTTTCGCCGTTGACGACGTTTTCATAGACAAAAGCGCGAAAATCTCCGTAATCGGTCGGCAGATTCGCTTCGACGATGCAGCGGACGAGCGTTTCTTTCTGACTTCGATAACGCACCAAATCGGCAACCGAAATAATTTTCAAATCGTGTTTTTCGGCAAATCGTTCGAGTTCCGGCATTCGCGCCATCGTGCCGTCGTCGTTCATTATTTCGCAGATAACGCCCGCCGGATAACAATCGGCGATGCGGGCAATATCGACGCTCGCTTCGGTCTGCCCGACGCGAACGAGAACGCCGCCTTTTTTAGCGCGCAGCGGAAAAATATGTCCGGGACGCGCCAAATCCGAAGGTTTTGAATCGGGATTAACCGCCGTTAAAATCGTTTTCGCTCTGTCGGCGGCGGAAATTCCGGTCGTTACACCTTCACGCGCTTCGATGGAAATCGTAAAAGCCGTTCCCATACTCGACGTGTTTTCCTGCGTCTGCGGCGGCAAATGAAGTTCGTCGCAGCGTTCTTCCGTGAGCGGCAGGCAAATCAGCCCGCGCGCGTGCGTAACCATAAAATTGATGGTTTCCGGCGTGATTTTCTCAGCCGCGCAAACCAGGTCGCCTTCGTTTTCGCGGTCTTCGTCATCGACAATTATTATCATTTTGCCCGCGTGGATGTCGCGCGCGGCGTCTTCAATCGTGCTTAAAGGCATTTCGATTTTGGATTTTAAATTTCGGATTTCGGATTTGCTTCGGACGCAAGTTTCTCAAAGACTTTGATTTTAACGTAAATACGAATTTTTAGCGAACAAAAAATTCAATTACCAATCACCGATTATCAATTACCGATTTGGTAAACATAAATTGCCGCCGAACATTTACCATTTACCATTTACCATTTACCATTATTCCGTGTCTTTTGAATTAAAACTCGCCTGGAAATACTTTCGCGCGCGGCGGAAAAGTCTGGCGCGTTTTACTTCCGTCGTGGCGATTGTCGGAATCGCGGCGGGCGTGGCGAGCCTGATAATCGCCCAATCGCTGGCGCGCGGTTTTGCGGACGAGATGCGGGAAAAGATTCTCGCGAATACGGCGCACGTTACGGTTTTTTCAAATGACGGCGGCGAAATTTCTGAATGGCGACAAGCTGAAGAAACTCTCGAAAAACTCGAAAATGTTCGAGAAGTTTCACCGACAACTTATGAAAACGCTGTAATTATCGGCGAAACGGCGACAAGCTACGCAATTTTGAGAGTTCAAAGTTCAAAGCTCAAAATTCAAGGTCAGGAACAAACTGAAAACCAAATACCGAAAACCGAAAACCGAAAACCGTCTGCCGAAATTTCTGTCGGCGCGCGCCTTGCCGAAAAGTTGAACTTGAAAATCGGCGACAAAGCGGAAATCGCAACTTTTGAAAATCAGGATTCGCCGAAACGAACTTTTCTGCCGGTCGGCGACGTTTTTCAAACCGGACTTTACGAATACGATTCGACGTGGATTCGCGTTTCGCCCGAAACTTTCGCATATCTTACTGATAAAAAAGAGTTTACGCCGACAATTTTGAGCGTTTCGGTTCGAGATATTTACACGGCGAACGAAACGGCGAACGAAATCCGCGCGAATTTAGGCGAAAACTTTAAAGTCGTCGATTGGCAGGAAGCCAACCAGCCGCTGTTCGCTGCTTTGAGTTTGGAAAGAAAAGCGGCAACAGCCATAATTTCGCTGATAATTTTTATCGCGGCTTTGAACATTACGACAACGCTCGCGCTGCTTGTAAATGAAAGAAAGTTTGATATTGCGATTCTGCGAACGTGCGGCGCGCGAACGGCAAGTTTAATTTCGATTTTTCTGTTTGAAGGTTTGTTTTTAGGTTTTATAGGAATTGCGGGCGGCGTCGGTTTAGGTTTGCTCGCCTGTCTTGCGGGAAATTATTTTCGTCTCGTCAGCTTGTCGGCGGAAGTTTATTCGCTCAATTACATTCCGTTTCATCCCGATGTATCGAATATTCTGCTGATAATTTCAATCGCTTTTATATTATGCTTGACGGCAACGGTTTATCCGGCGTTTCGCGCGAGCCGCGTCAAACCGCTCGAAAATCTGCGGACACAGTGAGGAAATCGACCGGGAGCGCAGGCATCCTGCCTGCAATAAGCGCGTAAGCGCGAGAATTGACGTTAGATACTTAAGCGCGTCAAAATAAAAACGTGATTCACGTCCTTCGGACGTATTGCAGGCAGGATGCCTGCGCTC
>JALZOE010000553.1 GCA_030857325.1 Acidobacteriota bacterium | reverse complement strand
GCGAACGCACCTGCAAGCGAAAAGATAGGTGTTAGGTTTTAGGTGTTAGGTTTTAGATTTCGGCTTTACCTATTACCTAATCCCCGACACCTAACACCTATTTATGTTGATTTCCGATTTCGATTTTGTTTTGCCCGAAGAACTTATCGCGCAGAAACCGCTCGAACGGCGCGAAACTTCGCGGATGCTCGTCGTCAATCGGAACGAGAAAATTTTTCGGGACGAGCATTTTTATAATTTCCCGCGCTTTCTTAAAAAAGACGACGTTTTAGTTCTCAATAACACGAAAGTTTTTCCGGCGCGGCTGCTCGGCGAGAGCGAAACGGGAGCGAAAATCGAGCTTTTTCTCGTCCGAAACATCGAAAATAAGACGTGGGAAACGCTTGCAAAACCGGCGCGCAGATTAAAAACTGGCAAAAAAATCCTATTCGGCGCGAATCTTTCAGCCGAAGTTTTCGGCAAAACCGCCGAAGGGCGCGTTGTCGTAAAATTTGAAACAATTGAAGATTTTAACGAAGTTTTAGATGAAATCGGGCAGATGCCGCTGCCGCCGTATATCAAGCGCGAGTCCGTCGATTCGGACGACGACCGCGAGCGTTATCAAACCGTTTTCGCCAAAAATCGCGGAGCAATCGCCGCGCCGACCGCTGGACTTCATTTCACGCCCAACGTTTTAGACGAAATAAAAAATCTCGGCGTTAAAATCGCGGAAATCACTTTGCACGTCGGTTACGGAACTTTCGAGCCGGTGCGCGTCTCCGATTTGTCCGAACACAAAGTTATGCCGGAAAATTGCGAAATTTCCGAAGAAACGGCGGAAGTTTTGAATCGCGCCAAAGCCGAAAACAAACGAATTATCGCCGTTGGCACGACGACGACGCGCGCGCTTGAATCTTTTACAAATGAAGACGGTAAAATTTCGCCGGGGAAAAAAAACGCGGATTTGACCGTTACGCCCGGCTACAAATTCAAAACCGTCGGCGGACTTTTAACCAATTTTCATCTGCCGCAAAGTTCTCTGCTCGTTCTTGTTTCGACCTTTGCGGGCGGCGAACTTATAATGAATGCTTACCGGCACGCCGTCGAATCAAAATATCGTTTTTACAGCTACGGCGACTGTATGCTGGTTTTATAGTTGAGCGAGTTTGCCGAGTTTACTGAGTTTACCGAGTCAAAAACCAAACTCGCCGGACTCGCTGAACTCACCGAACTCGACAAACTCATTTATGGCTGTTCTGCAAAAAATTCGTGAATTTTTCACTTTTCAGGAAGAGTTTGAGCTGGAAACGATTATCCCCGCGCCGACGACGACGTATGAAATTCGTCCGTTGACGGATAAATATCTCAAGGAAGTTTTAAAGCTGAATCTGCGCTGTTTTAAGGAAGGCGAAAATTATACGAAACACACGTTTTCTTATCTTTTGAGCGAGCCGAATTGTCTCAGCTACCGCCTTGTTACGCCGGACGAAAACCTTGTCGGATTCATTTTCATAATGACGAACGAAGACGGAACCGGACACATCACGACCGTCGGCGTCGCGCCCGAACACCGGCGGCGCGGGCTGGCGAATAAACTTCTTAATCATGCCGAAGACGCGCTGCGAATACGCGGAGTAAACACCGTCAGACTCGAAGTGCGCGCCGGAAACCAGCACGCGCAGAACCTTTACCGCCGTCGCGGCTACATTATCCTGCAAAGACTCAAAAATTATTACAACAACGGCGAAGACGGTTTTTTGATGGTTAAATCGTTATTAATGGATAATGGATAATAAAGAGATTGGCTAATGGTAATCGGCAAATGCTAAGAGACTGTTTGAAAAGTCGCGCATCGAAATAAAAGTCAAGGAAATTGGACGCGGACAAACGCGGATTGACCCGGATATGATGTTTTTATTGTAAAATCCTTTTCAAAAAAATCCGTTTTAATCCGCCAAATCCGCGTTTGTCCGCGTCCAATTTCCTACTTTTCAAACAGTCTCTAAATAAAGAAAGTTTCTTACATTTTTCCATTATCTATTATCCATTATCCATTTTATAAAATGTTTCTTCCACGAATTTACCCGATTACCGACGCGCGGCTTTCAAAACTTTCGCACGCCGAACAAGTCGAAAGATTTATTCGTGGCGGCGCGCGATTCATTCAACTGCGCGAGAAATACGCCGCGGCGCGCGATTTTTTTGACGACGCGGCGAAAGCCGTTGAAATCGCCCGAAAACACGGCGTGAAAATTATTATTAACGACCGCGTTGACATCGCGCTGGCGCTCGGCGCCGACGGCGTTCATCTCGGACAGGACGATTTGCCGCCCGCCGAAGCC
>JALZOE010000134.1 GCA_030857325.1 Acidobacteriota bacterium | reverse complement strand
TTGCCGCCCGTCGGCGCGGCGGTCGATGACGTAATCGACCAGCGCGTTTAAATCATAATCTTCGCCGTCGAGTTCGCGGTTAATGCGCGTCAGATTTTCCGGCTTCATCAATTGAAATTGATGCCGCACCGAAGAAATCACGCCGCGGTAGCGCGAGCGCGTGAGTTCGACAAAACTTCTGTCGCCCTGCCGGACTTTTTTCTCTATAACGCGACACCAGCCGGTGCGGAAATCCGCTAAATCCTTGTCCCATTCGTCGTAAGAGAAAGCCAAATCGCCCGCTTCCAGCGATTGTTCCGGCAGTTCGCTGTGCGACCACGCTTCCGCGCCCTGAAGGTCGTCCGGTTCGCCTTCGTCGTCCGCGCTGTTCCAGGCGTTGAATAAATCGCGCGCGTCCCGGTTTTCCTTCGATTTTTCTTGGCGTCGAACCTGATTTTCCGTAACGGCTTCGCCGGAATTTTTATCTTCGTAGGCGGATTCGCCTTTTTCCTCGTTTTTTTCCGATTCCTGCGGCTGCGTCTGTTCCGGTGTAATTGTTTGAAACAGCGTGTAAACGCGGCTCGTCGCCATCAGAGCGTCGGCGACGGTGGCGGTTTTATTCGTTAAATACAACTCGACAACCGTTTCGATTTCCGAGACGATTTGACTGTAAAATTTACGCGAATCGTCGGTCGCGCCGCCGCACAAAGTTATTTGAAAAAGCAGTTCAAACGGAACTTGATTGATTGGCAAATCGAAAATAAAGGGACGCTTGTTCTTTAAGAGCGTCTGCATCAAATCCAAATCCTTTCGCAGACCGCGATACGTCCGGCGCAGAGATTGGTCGATGCGCGCATTTTCCATCGTTCCGAAAATTTTTCTCGCTAAAAAAGTTTCGGGAAACGTCTGCAATACCGTTTTGTAATCGGAATCTTTCGGCAGTTTCTTTTTCGATTTTTTTAGTTCTTTCGCCGTTTCTTCTTCCGACAAAGCCCGCTCGCCCTGTCGAACGTCTTCGATATAACCGGCGAGCGAAAAAGCGTCGGTTTGCTCGGCTGTCGCTTCGTAAATCGCCGAAAGTTCTGTAAATGCAGCTTTTAAGCCGTCGGTGTCACGGTCGAACGTGCCGAATTCGATTTGCCCGGCGGCGTGCGCGGCGAGAACTTTGTAAAGCCGAAAATCCATTTCGTCGTCGTCAAATTCGGCGACGCTTCCCGGCAGGTAAATCGTTTTTCCGTCGCCGATGCGCGATTCCTGCGGCATCGCCGTCAGCGGCGCGATTTCAATCGCTTTGCCCGTCAAACCTTCGATATAAATCCTTAAAACCGTCTGCACGCTTTCGAGCGGCAAGCCGTTTCCCGATTCCTGAAGAAGCGCGTTGCTGCTGCGCGTCTCGAGCGCGAAATAACTGCGGCGCGCCTTTGCGCTCAGGTTTTTATTCGTTTCCAAACCCGTCTCAATCCATTTTTCAAACTGCAAAAGCGAAACTTTCCTCAAAGCGACGGCGCTCGAACGCAGCGCGGCGAGCGCCGATTCGGCGTCGGTTTTAGCGATTTCGTCAATCAGACGCAAAACTTTTCCGGCAATTGAAACGACTTCCCGACTTTTGCGGAGAGTTAAAATATTGGTTAAAAATTTTGGACTTGAACGGATAAACGAAATCAAAACGGCGTTTCCGTTTTGGGCGATTTTCAGCAGAATCTGCCGCCAATCTTCAAAAACTTCTTCGATTTTCCGCAGAACTTCGCCGCCCGCGCCGACGAAATGAAGCGTTACGCTGCCGCCGAACTCCAGAAACTCGATTGATTTTTCCATTAACAAAACGGCTTGCGCGGCGGAAAGTCCTCGAAGCGCGGCGGGCAGAATCTGCCATAAATCAGCCGTCATTCCGCCGGTTCGATTGGCGAAATGCGCCGCCAAGCCGATAACCGCTTTTGAAACTTCGCGTTTGTCCGCGCCGAAGTTTAAAAGCGTTTCGGCAATTTTCGGCGTTTTCTGCAAAAAATCGGCGCTGTGTTTGGCGGAGCGATTGGCGATTTCCGCCGCGAGTCCGAGAATCTCGACGAACAATTCATCGTCGTCAATTTCCTTTGCCAGCGACGGCACGAGCCGAAAGGTTTCAAGCGCAATCGAGCTTGAGAGAACGAGCTGGCGCGTGCAAATCTGAAAGGTCAGAGAACGCGCCTTTTCGGGAACTTTTTTGAAATTGGAAATACCTTCGGTAAAAAAAACAACACCCGAATCGGCGTTCGCCATCGCGATGCGTCTGCCCATTTCGCCCCACGCGCGCAAATCGTCCGCGCTTAAAATACGCGCCGCTTTCGGCACGGCTTCGACAAATTCGCGGCTCACGCGCAGGGAAACGCCCGCCAAAGACGCGCTCGCTTCGAGCGCGACCATTTTTTTATCTACGGGAAGTTTGCCCAATCTGCGGGCGAGTCCGGTCAGAGTTTGTTTTCTGGAATCTGGTAAATCGTTTTCCGCCATATTTTAAGTTTATGAAAAGGCAGAGAAAATGGAAAACGGAAAATGGAAAATATAAAGCAAAATTTATTTGGCTTAATGTTAATTCGGGGTAAAAATAATAGCCGCAAAAAATGTGCAGAAGACACAGAAAAGATTTTTTCCTTTGTTTGTTTTGCGACTTGTGTGCATTTTTGCGGCTATTGTTTCTCTATTCCTGCGTTTTCCTGGCTGACGTTGGCTGACGTTTTTATTGAAATTTGAATTTTTCGCCCGGACAATAAAAAATGGAGTTGATTATTCGCTTTCAACTCCATTTCCAAATTGTAAATTCTCGAAAAGTTTTTTAATTCCCTAACGCTTTCGCCGCGTTCAGGCGTCCGCCGCTTTCGGTTTTGCCGTCGAGCGAATCGATTTTATCAACCGACTTTAAAAGGCGTTCGCGCAATTTTTCGACCGACAAATTCGGCTCGCTCGACAAAATCAAAGCCGCTGTTCCCGCGACATACGGCGTCGCCATCGAAGTTCCCGACGCTTCGCGGTATTCGTCGCCCAACCAGGTCGAAAGAATTTCTCTGCCGGGCGCGGCAATATGAACGGTTTTAATACCGAAATTCGAGAACGAAGCCAAATTGTCGGTGCGGTCGAGCGCCGCGACGCTGACGACATTCGACAAATCGTAATTTGACGGGTAATGCGGACTTTTATCGTTGCTCGTGCCGTTGTTTCCAGCCGCCGCGACAAATAAGATTCCTTCTTCGCCCGCCGCGCGAATCACGTCTTCGAGCGCTCTTGAATATCCGGTCGAACCCCAACTCGCGTTGATAACTTTTATATTGACGCCATTGCGCTTGCGGTCGATAGCGTAATTTATCGCTTCAATCGCGTTTTTGGTCGAACCGAAACCGCCGCGCCCCAAAAATTTGAGCGGCATAATCTTGACGTTCCAGTTAATTCCGGCAATTCCTTCGCCGTTGTCGCCTTCGGCGCCGACGATTCCCGCGCAGTGCGTTCCGTGTCCGTTGTCGTCCATCGGGTCGCTTTGATTTTCGACGGCGTTAAAGCCGCGCAAATCATTGATTGTTCCGAGTTCGTCGTCGCTATAAGCCGGGACGAGAACGGGACGCATCCACATATTGTTTATCAAATCCGGGTGCGTGTAATCGACGCCGCTGTCAAGAACGGCAACGACGACATCGCCGCTTCCCTGCGTTTTCAGCCACGCCTTGAGCGCGCCTACGTCGGCGTTGGCTTTCCCGCCGTTCTGTCCGGCGTTGTTGAGCGCCCATTGTTCGTTAAACAGCGGGTCGTTCGGCGAAGTTAATTCGGCAGTTCCGGTTCGCGGGCGGAGACGAAAATTTTCGTTCGGGTCAAGATTGATTTGATTGTTCGCTTCGGCGTAAACGACCAGATTGGTCAGCGCGCGATATTGCCGCGCGACCGTTTCGGCGTCGGCGTTGTCGAGGTCGTCAATCGCCATCAGATTTTTAACCGATTCAATCTCGTCTTCGATGCTGTCATTATATTTTTTTGTTATTTTTTTAATTTCCGCCAGAGTAACTTCGGGGCGGAATTTAACAAGCACTTCCGGTTCGCCGGCGCTTACCGAACGTTTTGTGGTCAGCGGTTTCGGCGTCGATCGAGCTTCCGATTTTCTCGAAGCGCCGAATTTCGTCTGCAAATTTCTAAGCTGTCCCAACACAGCCGCAAAACTGATGACGATTGCGGCGACTGTGATATGAATCCAAATATTCTGACGATTCATTTATTTACTCCTAAATATTTTAGAGGCGGGAAAGTATCGTCTTCCCGCTTGATTTCACGATTCGATAACGTGATTTGTTCCATTGAAACCGCACAGACGCAGTTGATATTTATCGGCGCGGTATTCGTAATTTTTGCCGTTCGCATTTAAACTTATCGTCCAGCCTGTCGAAATCATCTGCGCCGACATTTCATCGCTCGCAGGCGCGCCGAGCGACATATCGGGAAAATCCTGTTCGTTGACCGAACCTGTTTCAATTTCATTTTCCTTTATATTTAAGCGTTTCGCCAAGTCTTTTTTTGCTCGTTCGAGAGCGCTTTCACGGTTAAACTTCATTTTTTATTCAGCCCGATTATTTTTTTGTAATTTATGGTTTTAATTTTGCGCTCCTTTTACAAATTAGTCAACGAAACATTTTTGTAACAAGTATTTTGATGATAAAAAATTGTCAGCGCGCCGGTTTTTTCGTCAGTTTTTTGTTTAAAAATAATCCGACAAGTTCTACAAGAGCGGGAACGAGGAAAACCGCGCACGCCGCGCCTAAAATCAACCCGCTCAGAAAGCGCGAAAGACGCGTGTTTTCCCAGATTCCGAAAGCGCCGAGCGACCAATCAATCGCCATCGGAATCATCGCCGCAAAAAGCCAAAAGCGCGAAAGCGGTTCGACATTTTCAGCGGAGCGAAAAAACGGGTAAACGGCGAAACCGGAAAGCAGTCCGAAATAAATGCCGAAACAGCGCGAGCAAACCGCGAAAGCGTGATTCTCCAGGTGAAACGAGCGCGCCGGAATTTGATGGCAGACGTAGCCGAAAAAATTGTAAAGCAGATTGGAAACATTTTCTAGACTATGAGCTTCGGTAAACGGCGCGAGCAGAATCAGTAAAACCCAGCCGAAAATTATTAAAGCCGAAACGCTCCACACTATAAATGCGCGCCGCCGGATTTTTTCATTTGCGATTTGCGGAATGTAATTTTCGATTGATTGTTTCATTATCAGAAAAGATTCAGCCACGAACAAACACGAAAGAACACGAAAATGAAATCAATTTTTACTTTTCATTTAAATTTTATCCTTCGAGCATTCTATTTCATTAGTATTTCTTTTTTCGTGTCTTTTCGTGTTTGTTCGTGGCTAAAAATCCTTAAAATCGAATAACCGCGTCGGGTCCGCCTTCGACGTGAACCGTATCGACAAAGCGAATGCTTTTCGTGTCGGTCGTCATCACGACCGAATGCGTGCGTTTGCCCGCGCCGAAAAAGCGCACGCCGCGCAATAACGCGCCGTCGGTTACGCCCGTCGCGGCGAAAATAATTTTTTTGCCCGGTGCCAAATCGTTGGTGTCGTAGATTTTTTCCGCGTCTTTAATTCCCATCGATTGCAGGCGTT
Organism: Acidobacteriota bacterium; assembly: GCA_030857325.1. Classification (GTDB taxonomy): domain Bacteria; phylum Acidobacteriota; class Blastocatellia; order Pyrinomonadales; family Pyrinomonadaceae. The sequence continues at coordinate 1,436 of JALZOE010000134.1, read as the reverse complement.
CCATAACTTCTTCCTTCGGCGGAACTTTCGATTTATCGACGCCCAGTCTTTCCGGGTCGAAAACGAGTTTCGCCTGTATTTCGCCGTTTAAGCATTTCATTGCCGCCGCCGTGATAACGCCTTCGGGCGCGCCGCCGATGCCCATCAGCGCGTGAATATTCGTCCCCGCCACCGCCGCCGAAATTCCCGCCGAAAGGTCGCCGTCGCTAATCAGGCGAATGCGCGCGCCCGCCGCGCGAACGTCCGCTATAAGCTGTTTATGGCGCGAGCGGTCAAGACAAATAACGGTTAAATCGTCAACGTCGCGTCCCAGTCGGCGGGCGATATTTTTCAGATTATCTTTGACCGGCGCGTCAATATCGACCGAGCCGCGACAGCTCGGTCCGACGACGATTTTGTCCATATAAATGTCCGGCGCGTTTAATAATCCGCCGCGCTCCGCCGCCGCTAAAACGGCAATCGCGTTGTTGGCGCCGACCGCGCACAGATTCGTGCCTTCGAGCGGGTCGACGGCGATGTCGATTTCGGGAAAATCGGCGCGCGCTTCTTCGGAAAAATCCCTGCCGCCGAGTTCTTCGCCGATATAGAGCATCGGCGCTTCGTCGCGCTCGCCTTCGCCGATGACGATTCTGCCGCGCATCGGCACGGTGTCCATTACCTCGCGCATCGCTTCGACTGCCACGTGGTCGGAATATTTGCGGTCGCCCTGTCCCATAGTCCTAGCTGATTCAATCGCCGCCGCTTCGCACACGCGCAAAAAATCGAGCGCCAAATCTCTCTCTGCTTTTAAGTTTTTCATCTCTTTTTGTCCTTTGTCCTTTGTCCTTTGTCCTTTGTCTATTATGCTCGCCGGTTTGAAATAAACGGCAAAAAGCAAAGAACGAATGACTAATGACAAACGACTGATTTTTATAATCTTCCGTCTAATTTTTACACTTGTCAGACCTGCTTTGACAAGTTATGCTTTTGAGTAACATTTATTTTAGATTACTTTTTAGAACATTCAGAGGAGATTTTTCAGAGATGACTTATATCGTGACCGAGCCGTGCGTCGAATGTAAATACACCGATTGCGCGGCGGTTTGTCCCGTCGAAGCCTTTCACGAATTGCCCGACAAACTTTTAATCAATCCCGACGCCTGTATCGACTGCGACGCGTGTCTGCCGGAATGTCCGGTCGAGGCGATTTATTCGGATATGTCGATTCCGCCCGAATATATGAGTTGGCTGGAGATAAACGCCGAAGCCGAAAACTATCCGATTATCAGCACGAAAATGCCCGCGCTCTTTGGTCCCGGCTGTAAGGGACAACCCGAATAATTTTAATATTAAATCCCTTTAATTTCTTTGGCTGAAGACGATTTTTACTTGTCTTCAGCCGTTAATTTTTTAAATCATCGAATCGCCGGTCGAAGAAATTATTGTCGAGAATGAAA
>JALZOE010000133.1 GCA_030857325.1 Acidobacteriota bacterium | reverse complement strand
ACAAAATCCGGGCAGACGGGCGCGAATTTTTTGCGCTTGGCAGGCGCAATGGCGCTCCATTTTTCCAGCGTCATCCAGGATAAATCCGGTGAACGCTTGGCGCCGTTCGGCAGGCGAAAGCCGGTCGAAGAATCGAAGCCTTTGCCCGTGCCGTCTTTTTCAACCCAAGCTGAAAATTTTCCGGTCAATGTAAAATTTCTTCCGCCCGTTTCCGTTCCCGTCGGTGGCGTAATCGTTATCGCTCCGTGTTTGTCCATTTCGATTCGCAAGCTTTTGTTACGCTGACAGAAATCAAAAAATTCGTCGTCGTCCATTTTTTTCAGAGATTTCCCGAAATCGAGTTCAAACACTGGCGCATATTCGAGCATTGTCGCTGAAACTATTACCGAACTCATAATTTTTTCTCCTCAAAACATTTTACCAAGAAAAACCGCCGCGCCGAATGTTAAAAATAAAATCACGCTGACCATTGCGTTCGTCGTGAAAAATGCGGCGTTCATTCGTGATAAATCATCTGCTTTCACCAACGTATGCTGATAAATCATCAGCGCGCCAACCGCGACGACACCGGCGAGCGCGAGCCAGCCTAAATCGGTTACTAGATACAGCAGAATAAGCGCGAAAAACGATTGGGCGTGAAAAACTCTTGCAATCGTCAACGAGTTTTTGATGCCGAAACGTGCCGGAATCGAACGCAAAGCTGCGCGTTTATCGTATTCGTAATCCTGACACGCGTATAAAACATCGAATCCGGCTGTCCACATCATCACGAGCAGAGACAACAGCAAAGGAACTTCCGAATCGAGCGCGCCGCGCACGGCAATCCACGCGGCGGTCGGCGAAATGGCTAAGCTCCAGCCTAAAATCAGATGCGCGAAACTCGTAAATCTTTTGGCGTAGGAATAACCGAGAACGCTCAATAAAGCGACGGGCGAGAGCAAAAGCGTCAGCCAGTTTAACTGGTATGAAGCAAGTTCAAAAAGCAAAACCGAAAAGACGAAAAACGCCCACGCGAACGAAACGCTCAATTTTCCCGAAGGCAGTTCGCGGTTTGCCGTGCGCGGATTTTCGGCGTCGAATCGTCGGTCGATGATTCGGTTAAAAGTCATCGCCGCGCTTCGCGCGCCGAACATCGCGACGGTTATCCAGACGATTTGCCATAACGTCGGCAAGCCGTTCGCCGCCAAAACCGCGCCCAAAAACGTGAACGGCAGCGCGAATAAAGTATGCTCGAACTTTATCATCGAGAGCGTCGTTTTTAATTTTTGTGAAAAGCCGTTCATTGGTTTCAAATTCCAGATTCAAATTATAAAGAAAGCAAACTCGATGCCGAACCGAAAGTTTAACAAAAACGGCTCTGACGCGTCGCGCCGCTTTGCAATGTGCGAAATTTGTCGTTTGCAAAATAGCAAAATGCTGTATAATTTTTTTGGTTTTCGGTCTTTGGTTTTCGTTTCTTCGATTTTTAACTCGCCAAACTCGCAACTTTCGCAAACTTGCCGATACTTTAAATTTATGCCTTCTGGAAAAACGCACGACGCCGTTACATTTTTATTGGTTGCGCCCGTCTTTGCGGCGGCGTGGAAAATTACGGAAAGCGTGCCGATCGCTTCGATTTTTACCGCCGCTTTTCTGTTCGGCGGCTTGATGTTCGGTCCCGATTTGGATACGCATTCAAAACAATATACGCGCTGGAGCGTTTTCCGTTATTTGTGGTATCCGTATCAGGCGTTTTTCGCGCACCGCTCACGCTGGTCGCACGGACTCGTCTTCGGCACGTTTATCAGAATCGTGTATTTTACGGGTGCGATAACGCTTTTGAGTTTTCTCTTAACGTGCGCGTTTGCCGCGTTTCTGGGTGAACATTCGGGAAATTTAATGGAATTTACGAAAATCTGGATTTTAATCGGCGAACGGGTTCGAGCAAACGTTGGGGAAAATATGTTTCTTTCAGTATTTGCCGGGCTTTGGTTCGGCGCGGCGAGTCATACCTTAACCGACATTGCCGGAACTTTCGTCAAAACAGGGAGAGTAAAAGTTTAGAGTTTATAGAGTTCGTAGAGTTTGTAGAGTAAAACAATTTCCTCAACTCTAAAAACTCTACGAACTCTATAAACTCTTTACCGTCCGGTGCGCGCCTGCGACAAGCGCAGAGCCTGGCGGCGAACGGCGTCGGAGACGTTTCGGTTTTTCGTAATCGCCTGCAAATCGCGCAGTTGCAGGCGCGACAAAATCGTGATGACGTTGCCGAGCGGCGTGCGCGGGTTGCGCGCCAGATTGTGCCTGATCGAATAATTGCGCGCCCACGTGCGGTTAATGCCGATTTGCCTTAAGACTTCTTCAGGCACGGTACGCATCGCGGCGATTTTTTCGACTTCGTGTTTGGTGATGCGCGCGTTGTTGATAACGGCTTGAGCGACAATGCGGTTCGGGTCGCGGATGAGAATGTTGCGCGCTTCGCGGTCGCCCTTCATCGCCAATTTTACGCGGTCTTTCATCGTCATCCGCAGAATGCGGTTAATCATCAACACGCGGTCGCCGGAAAGCTCGTCGTCTTCGGCTTTGAGTTCGCCTAAGATTTTATTGACGATTGACTGCCGCTGTTCTTCGGTTTCCTCGTAAAATTCTTCGATATATTCGAGCGACAGCCACGAATCGTCGGTTTCAGCGTCGGAAACTTCGATGTGTTCGGCAAGCAGAATCGCGTCTTCAAAGCTCAAATTTGAACCGCCGGATTTTTCCCGTAAATTTGCGGAAAATTCGGCTTGCTCGATAAATTCGGCGGCGGCGGTTTTGCCCTGCGCCCGCAGCTCGCCGGCGATTTGCGCCGCGCCGCGCGCTTTTTCAAAAAACTCGCGTTTTACTTCGGACGCTTTTCTTTCGGCTTCCGCCGTGCGATACGGGTTGGCGATAATCGCGTCGATAATCGCCGGAGTTTTAATTAAAAGCTGCTGGTTAAAAGAGACGAGTTCGAGAAGTTCGCCGTTTCGAGTGTTTCGGGCAAATTTTATGATTGTCGCTTCGGGCGTTTTCGGATTGGTTAAAATCGCTTCGTGAATCTCACTCGGTAAATTCTCCTGTCCGGCAAGATAATCGAGAACACGCGGCGCGATGTCAACGGATTTGACAATGCTTTCGATTTCTCCGCCGTCCTGCGATTTGAGCGTCTCGCCCGCGCTTTGTTTTAATTCCGCGTCGTCATTAACCGCAAGCGCGACAAGGACTTCGAGTAAATCGGCTTGCGAGAGCGGCAGAATTCCGCGCGCGGCGGCTAACTGCGCGGTTCGCGGCGCCGTTCCCGCGATTATTGCTTTGACCGCCGGATTTGTCGAATTTACTTCAAAGTTCATAAATCAGCCGGAGATTGTAATCGGTTGAAAATTTAAGAAGTCGGACGGACGCACTTTACGCCTAGGTGTTTCGGGCAAAAACATATTAACATAAACGTTTTTCTAAATGAATACATTCTTGACTTAGAAAAATTCTTAACTTAATCTGACAACTACAGGAAATTACAAAAAAAACTCCTGTTTTATGCAGCAATCTTTACTGAAAAAATAATATATTAAAAAAGAAACCTAATGATAAAAGACGAAATAAAAAATCTTATTAAGGATAAAACCGCCTGCGTCGGCGTCATCGGACTCGGCTACGTCGGTCTGCCGCTGATTGTCGAATTCGCTCTAAAAGGCTTTCCGACCATCGGATTTGAAGTTGACGAAAAGAAAGTTGACGAACTAAACAAGGGAAATTCGCATATCGTTGACGTGCCTTCGGAAAACGTCCGAAAATCGCTCGACACAAACAAATTTGAAGCGACGACCGATTTTTCAAAACTCGGTAAATGCGATGTGATTATCATCTGCGTGCCGACGCCGCTCAGAAAAACGAAAGACCCTGATATGTCTTACATTTTAGCGGCTGGCGAGCAGATTAAAAAATACGCCAGGCGCGGTCAGCTCGTAATTTTAGAATCGACCACGTATCCGGGAACGACCGACGAAGTTTTGCAGCCGATGATTGAGGAAGCCGGCTTGAAACTCGACGAAGATTTTCTGCTCGCTTTTTCGCCCGAACGCGTTGACCCCGGAAATCCGCAGTTTCAAACACACAACATCACAAAGGTCGTCGGCGGAGTCGGCAAAGATTCGACCGAAGTTTCCGCGCTGCTTTACTCGGAAATCGTCGATAACGTCCACGCCGTCTCGTCGGCTCGCGTCGCCGAAGCCTGCAAGTTGTGGGAAAACACTTTCCGCGCCATCAATATCGGAATGGCGAACGAGATGGCGAAAGTCTGCAACGCGCTCGGCATCGACAGTTGGGAAGTCGTCCGCGCCGCCGCGACAAAGCCGTTCGGCTTTATGCCGTTTTATCCGGGACCGGGAATCGGCGGGCATTGTATTCCGCTCGACCCGCATTATTTGTCGTGGAAAGCGCGCCAGCACGGTTTCGACTCGCAGTTTATTTCGCTTGCCGAGCAAATAAATTCGGGAATGCCGAAATACGTCGTCGAACTCATCCGTGACGCGCTCAACGACAATCAAAAATCGGTCAAAGGCGCGCAGGTTTTAATCTTGGGCGTCGCATATAAGAAGGACATCGACGATATGCGCGAAAGTCCGGCGCTGTCGATTATCGATTTGCTGCGAGCGAAAGGCGCGGATGTCGTTTATCACGACCCGTTCGTGCCGGAAGTCCACTTCGACCACTCATATACAATCGGCGCGGGCGACCCGCTTTTTAATTCGGATTTGACCGACGATTTAATGAAATCTTCGGACTGCGTGGTTATCTGCACCGAACACAGCGGTGTCGATTACCCGCGAGTTCTCAAACTCGCGCCGCTCGTCGTCGATACGCGCAACGCTCTGAGCGAAGAATTGCGCGACGCCGGGAACGCAAAAGTCGTCAGATTATAGGTTCAAGGTTCAAAGTTCAAGGTTGGTTTAATTGTTGACTTTGAACCTTGAACCTTGAACTTTGAACTTTATGCTTAAAGTTTTGAACATCGTCGGAGCGCGCCCGCATTTTATGAAGATTGCGCCGATTGTCCGTGAAATGAAGCGGCGGAAAATGGATTTTCTGCCGCTTATCGTTCATACCGGACAGCATTACGACCAGGCGATGTCGAACAGTTTTTTCACGGATTTGGGTATGCCCGCGCCTGATTTTCATCTCGAAATCGGTTCGGCATCGCACGCCGTTCAAACCGCGCGTATTATGACGGCGTTCGAGCCGGTTGTTTTAGAGGAAAGCCCGATTGGGTTCTGGTTGTCGGCGATGTCAATTCGACAATTGCCTGCGCTCTCGTCTACGCCAAGCTCGATGTCAAAATCGCGCACGTCGAAGCCGGTTTGCGCTCGCGCGACCACACGATGCCCGAAGAAATCAACCGCATTTTAACTGATTCAATCTCCGATTTGCTGCTGACGCCTTCGCCCGACGGCGACGAAAACTTAAAAGCCGAAGGAATCCCGCCGGATAAAATCAAATTCGTCGGAAACGTGATGATTGATTCGCTTTTTTACAGCTTAAAAATCGCGGAAAACTCAAACGTCAGAGAAAACTTAGGTTTGACTGAAAAAAATTACGCCGTTTTAACGCTTCATCCCCCGTCGAATGTTAACGAAATGAAAACTTTTTCGGATTTGCTCGATGCGATTATCGAAATCGGCAAAAAAATTCCCGCCGTTTTCCCGCGCATCCGCGAACACGGGCGAATATCGAGCGATTCGGTTTTGCCGAAAAAGTAAAAGATTCAAATATAAAACTTATCGAACCGCTCGGTTATCTCGATTTTATGCGCCTTTATTCAGGCGCGCGCCTTGTTTTAACCGATTCGGGCGGCTTGCAGGAAGAAACGACCGCGCTTTCGATTCCCTATCTGACTTTGCGCGAAAATACCGAACGCCCGATTACGATTTCACACGGCACGAATATTTTAGTCGGCGTAAATCCCGAACGAATCAAACAGACGGCATTTGAAGTATTAGCGCGCGAAAATTCCGCAACAAGTAAAAAAATTCCGCCGCTCTGGGACGGCAGAACGGCGGAACGCATTTGCGACGCTTTATCAAAAACGAATTAGCGCGGCAATTTTTTTATAAAATTACAAAGGCAAAAGCGACGAATTGCTTCGTTGCTTTTGCCTTTTGTAATTTTAACTTTTTATTTTTTACTTTGTTCTCCGCTTTCCATCGGAAAACCCGCGTCTTTCCAGGCTTTTGTTCCGCCGACTAAAGCGTGAGCGTTTCCGATTCCTTTTTCTTTAAATTTAGCGACCAAACTGGCGCTGGTGTGTTCGCTCGGTCAGGAACAATAGGCAATAATCTTTTTGCCCGTCGGGATTTGCTTGTATCCGGCTTCAAAGCCTTCAACCGAAAGATTTACTGCGCCTTTGACGTGTTCGGTTTTGTAGGCGCTTGCGGCGCGCGTATCGACAAAAACGGCGTTGCCCGCGTCGAAATCTTTTTTGGCGTCGGCTATATTTATGCGCGGCGCTTCGTCCGTGTGTCCGTGTTCGTCAACTTTCGGAGCGGAATTTGTGGTTGCGGCGGTTCTCGCCGTTTCGATTTTAATCGGCGGCGCGGCATCCTGACACGCGGTTAAAACGCCGGAGCCGAGCGCGAAAACGGCAAACATTAATAAAATAAAACGCATATATTACCTCCAAATAAGTGATAAGTGATAAGTGATAAGTGATAAATGATATTGTAAAAACAGATACATATTACTTATCGCCTATCACTTAACTATTGTCAATTGTCGGCTGTCCGTCCGCAACCGGCGTCGGATAATTTCCGTTCCAGCAGGCGACGCACGCCGAGTTTGCCTGAAAGCCGATTGCTTCGAGCATTCCCGTCAAAGAAAGATAACCGAGCGAGTCGGCTTCGATGTAGCGGCAGACTTCATCGACCGACATCTGCGCGGCGATTAAATCGGCTTTGCGCGGCGTATCGACTCCGTAATAACAGGGCGAAACGGTCGGCGGACACGAAATCCGCATATGAACCGCCGCCGCGCCCGCTTC
>JALZOE010000132.1 GCA_030857325.1 Acidobacteriota bacterium | reverse complement strand
TGATAAGTCATCTTTGAACCAAACCGAGCATTTTTCGGCAAGTTTTAAATACGATTCCGGTCAAGCGGCTTTGATTATGGCGAGCTGAAATTTTTGTTATACTTGAATAAAACTTTTATAAATAAATAAATATCCAATATGAATTTTGAACTGACTGAAGAACAACAGCAAATAAAGATGAGCGTGCGCGAATTTGCCGAAAACGAGATTCGCCCGTTTGTTATGGAATGGGACGAAACGCAGCATTTTCCGATTGAGCTGCGCCCGAAACTTGCGGAATTAGGTTTGATGGGCGTGATTTTTCCCGAAGAATACGGCGGCGCGGCGATGGGTTACGTCGAATACGCGACGATTATCGAAGAGCTGGCGCGCGTTGACGGCTCGGTCGGCTTGAGTATTGCGGCGCACAATTCGCTTTGCTCGAATCATATTTATATGTTCGGCACAGAGGAACAAAAACAGAAATATCTCGTTCCGCTGGCGCAGGGCGAAAGTTTCGGCGCGTGGGGCTTGACCGAAGCGCAAGCCGGTTCGGACGCTTCGGGAACGCGCACGACGGCGGTTAAAAGCAACGGCGGCTTTGTCGTCAACGGCTCGAAAAACTTTATCACGCACGCCATTTCCTGCAACACCTGCGTCGCCGTCGCCGTTACCGACAGGGAAAAAGGCAATAAAGGAATCTCGGCGTTTATTTTCGACAAATCGATGAAAGGTTTTCGTTCGGACAAAAAGGAAAACAAGCTCGGAATGCGCGCTTCGGAAACGGCGTCGGTCGTATTTGAAGACTGTTACGTTCCCGCCGAAAATCTTCTCGGCAGCGAAGGCGAAGGCTTTACCCAATCGATGAAAATTCTCGACGGCGGGCGCATTTCAATCGCGGCGCTCTCAATCGGCATCGCACAGGGCGCATACGAAGCGGCTGTAAAATACGCAAAGGAACGTGTCCAGTTCGGTCATCCGATTGCCGAATTTCAGGCGATTCAATTCAAACTCGCGGATATGGCGACGCAAATCGAAGCCGCCAGATTGCTGACGATGCAAGCGGCTCTGCTCAAAGACGCGGGCAAAAAATTAACGAAAGAATCGGCGATGGCGAAACTCTACGCCTCCGAAGTCGCCGTCCGCGTCTCCGAAGAATCAATCCAGATTCACGGCGGCTACGGCTACACCAAAGATTATCCGGCGGAAAAATACTGGCGCGATTCAAAGCTCTGCACAATCGGCGAAGGAACTTCGGAAATTCAACGAATGGTCATCGCTAAACAATTGCTCAGGGCATAGAAGTGGCAAACAAAAACGAAAAAAGACGCGTTTCGAGACTCGTCTTTTTTCGTCTTGAAATAAATCTTCAACTTCCCGTAAAATTCGGCGGTCGTTTCTCGAAAAATGAGGTTACGCCTTCTTTGAAATCGTTTGATTTGCCCGATTCGATTTGCGCGGCGTGTTCGAGTTTGAGTTGTCTTTGCAAATCATTCGAGAAGCTGGCGTTAAGCATCTTTTTAATTCGTCCGACTGAGCCGGTCGGCGCGAGCGCCAATTTCGTCGCCAATTTCGTCGCTTCTTCCATTAAACTTTCCGCCGCGACGACGCGATTTATCATTCCGATGTTTGCGGCGCGTTCCGCCGTCAGAGAATCGCCGGTCATAAACATTTCAGCGGCGAGTTTTTCGCCGATTGCTCTGGGCAGAAAAAACGTGCCGCCGCAGTCGGGCGACAAACCGATTTTTACAAAGGCTTCGTTAAACGTCGCGTTTTCCGCCGCCAAAACTAAATCGCAGGCGAGCGCGAAATTCGTTCCCGCGCCCGCGCAAATTCCCTGCACGGCGGCGATGAACGGAATCGGCGTTTCTCGTATCAATAAAACGACGCGGTGCAGTTCTTCGAGCGGTTCTTCCAGAAACGCTTCGATTCTGCCCACGCGTTCCCACATCAAGCGCATCTCGCGCAAATCGCCGCCCGAACAAAACGCTCTGCCTTCTCCAGTTAAAATTATCGCTCGCGCTTTATCGTCAATCGCTCGTTCAATCGCCGCGCGCAAATCCTTCGTCAACTGCAAAGACAGCGCGTTGAGCGCGTCGGGACGATTCATTGTAATGACGGCGACGTTTTCGTTCAATTCGTATTTGACGGTTTCAAATGAGTTCATAGAGTTCATAGAGTTCGTAGAGTTTATAGAGTTCGGGAAGTTCGCAGAGTAAAAAATTCCTTCAACTCTACAAACTCTATAAACTCCAAAAACTCTACGAACTACTCAAGCGAAGCGAACTTTCGAGCGGTTTGCCTGATGACAGTCTTTGCACAAAATCGAGCGCCCGACTTTCGGCTGAAACGGCACGTGGTCGTGTTTGCCGCAGTGGTCGCAGACGATTTGAAAGCGTCCCGACGCATTAACCGCGCCGCCCGCGTTATTCGCCGCTTTTTTCGAGCGGCACTTCTGACATCGCTGCGGCTGCGGCATATTGCGCTGGTAAAAAAGTTCCTGTTCCTTTTCGGTAAAAACAAAGTTTTCGCGGCACTGCACACACGGAATCTCTACGTCGGGCATCGGTTTTTCTCCTTATAATTGTGCGCCAAGTTTACCAGAAAAATATTAAATGGCGCAACAATATCAAGGAAGTGGCGACGCCATAATTTTTGTGCGGCTGAAGTAATTGTTAATTATCTTTAAAAAGCGTATTTTCAAGCGTGGCATAAACAAGATAGAGCAGACACCAATAAACTCAAATTATGAAATTTACAGAGAGTAATCATACCAAACCATTATTAGGTCGTTTGTCGCTCCGTCTTTCAATTATTGTCGCTATCGCTGTTATTTTACTTTCCCCGTATAAAACTACGATTGTGCCTGAATGGAAAATCAGAGCCGTTGATAAACAGGGCGAACCTATACCGCGCGCAAGATTTCGGCAAAGCTGGGACAATTATTCTTATGATATTAGCGGTATGGACTTTTCGGAAGGAGATGATAACGGTTACGTCGTATTGCCGGAACGCGCGTTTTACGCTCCGCTGATTTACCGCATTCCGCGCTCGGCAATAGCATATTTGCTGTTGCCGAGCGCACGGCGGTGTCGGAAACGACGCTTCGCTAAATGCGCTTTCAGATAAATGTTCCAGTGAACACTTAAATTACGAACAAATTAAATCTCTCCCCGATGTCATTATTATTGGCTGCTCGGACAAGTAACAATTAATTACCGCAATCTAAAGCAATAAAAATAAAAACATTACGCGCTTTGCAAAGCCTTGACGTGCGCTTTGACTGCCGCGCCGAGCGTCTCTAAATTGTAGCCGCCTTCGAGACACGAAACGATGCGCCCGCCGCAAGTTTCATTTGCCCAATCTTTGACGGTGCGCGTCATCGAGACGAAATCGGCGTCTTCTAATTTTAATTGTCCGAGCGGGTCTGCGCGGTGCGCGTCGAAACCAGCGGAGATGAAAATTAAATCCGGTTTGTAGTCGCGCCGGATGTCGCCAATCGCGCTTTCAAACATTCGCTTTTGAGCGTCGGCGGTTGTGAGAGCTTTGACGGGCGTGTTCATCGTGTAGCCTTTGCCGCGTCCGAAGCCGGTTTCGCCGCGCGCTCCCGAACCCGGATACCACGGATATTGGTGCATCGAGTAGAAGAAAACCGTTGGGTCGTCAAAGAAAATTCCCTGCGTGCCGTTGCCGTGATGCACGTCCCAATCGACGATTGCCACGCGCTCGATTTCCTTATATTTATTCTGCGCGTAACGCGCCGCCACCGCGACGTTGTTAAAAAGACAAAATCCCATCGCGTGTTCGCCCGTCGCGTGATGTCCGGGCGGGCGAACGGCGACAAAAGCGTTGTCGGCTTCATTCGTCATTACCGCGTCAACCGCTCTACACGCGCCGCCCGCCGCGTAAATCGCCGCGTCGAACGAGTGCATCGAAACGACCGTATCGGCATCGAGCCTGGTTTCGCCTTCGGCAAACGCCGTCTCGACGTTATCGTAATGTTTTTTCGAGTGCGCCGCCTGAATAACGCCGCGCGAAACCGGCTCGGCTTCGATGACATTGAGCGATTCCCAAAATTTTCCTTCTTTCCGCAGCGCGTTCATTACGACTTCGTAACGCTTCGGCGTTTCCGGATGTCCCGCGCCCGTGTCGTGTTTTTGGTAAATCGGGTGATGTATCAATGCAGTTTTCATACTAAAATTTTACTCCGAATCGACGCCCGCCGCTTTCAGAACGAAGTCCGGCGTTTTCGGCTCGTCGGGCAAAATGTTTTCTCTACCTTTCGCCAGCGCCCAGCGGTGAAGCCACGAAATGCCGTTTCGTCTGACGAAAGTGTCCGGGAGTTTGTAGGCTTCGTCGGTCAGCGCGTTTTCTAAAGTTACAAATTTATAACTGCGTTTCTTAAGCATTCGGGCGATGTCGTCGAAATAATCGGAGTTGATAAAATTGGCGTGGAGCAGCAGGATTTGTTTTATTTCGCGCCCGAAAAGTTTAACCGATTGGCGTTCCCAATAATCCATTTTCGCTTCGAGATACGGAACGTAAGCCGCGCCGATTTGCCGCATCAGTTTTTTATCGTTTTTGTCGAAAGCCTTGTCGTAGGCGCTGGCAAAAATCCAGTCGGAATTGTCAATCGTTACCGGCGCAATCGTGTAATCGTGTTCGGTTAGAAACAAACTTAAATCGTTTTTTATTTCCAAACTCAAGCCCGTCCACAAATACGGATGGCGAAAATAACGGATTTTTTGATTTTTCGCCGCCAGCAGTTCTTTCGTGACGATTTCGCCTTTTAGAATTTCGGCTTGGTATTTTTCGAGCGGATTGTCGTGCAGACTAAGGTGCGAGAACGTGTGATTGCCGAGTTCGAGATTCGCGCCGAGCCATTGTCTTAACAAATCAATTTCCGCTTCGCTGCGCTCGTTCTGTCTGTAAAGTTTGTTTTCATTGACAAAGCCAATCGCCGGAACTTTCGCCTTCGTAATATGCGCGACAAGTTTGCGCGTGATTTCCTGCCGGCTTTTTAAATCTCTGCGCGTCGAAACAACCGGCAAATCGTCAATCGTTACGGCGATAAATCGCGCCGGTTTGCTTTGTGCGTTCACGGAAACGGCAAAAATTAACAGAGAAAATATTTTTATCAGTTTCATTTTTATTTAGCGAAAATCTGTGAAAAATCCGCAAACGCTTTAAATTCGAGCGCGTTGCCCGACGGGTCGAGAAAAAACATCGTCGCCTGTTCGCCGACTTCGCCCGCAAAACGGATTTTCGGCTCGATGATAAATTCGACGCCTCTGGATTTTAAGTTTTCGGCAAAAGATTTGAATTCATTCATCGGCAAAACAATCCCGAAATGCGGCACGGGAACGTGGTCGGCATCGACTTCGTTTTTGTGTTTTATACCAACCGCGTCGGGCGCGAGATGCGCGACGATTTGATGTCCGAACAAATTAAAATCAATCCATTCGTTCGAGCTTCTGCCTTCTTCGCAGCCGAGAATTTCGCCGTAAAAGCGACGCGATTCGTCTAAATCTTTAACGGGAAAAGCTAAGTGAAATAAGTTGTTCATAATTTGTTTGATTTTAAGTTATTATTGCTTGTTTTGGAAATTTGTTCGATAATTAGCGTCTGGAGAAGATAATGAAAAGCAAGCTCAAAATCGTAAAACCAACCGGCGAAACCGAAAAGCCCGTTAAGACTCGAATTTCGGAAAAGGAATTTCGCCGCAAGCTCAAAGAGATTGACGAATGGAGAAAAGAACGCCTTGCCAAAGTTTGCCCCGAAAATTCGCGTTGAGATTTACATTCCGATTCGTTACGAAATCGCTTACCGCGAAACCCTCGCGTGGGTAACAGCCGAACTCGCGTATTTATGCGGCGGTTGTTCGGTTATCGAAAACATCGGTGGTTATTACCTTTCAACCGCCGACGCGCATTATCGAAGACCGCGTGAATATCGTTTATTCGGATTTTCCGATGAACTGGGACAAATCTGTCGAACGCGAAGAAGTTTTAAGTTACTGCTCTGGATTACAAAAATTTCTGCTTGAAAATCTTTGGGAAGAAGCCATTTTAATTACCGCATCGCCCGTTTTTCATACCGATTTATAAACTTTTCATAATCTGCCGCATCGCGCCCAGATGATACGCCGTATGAACGACGATTGACATCGCGTCGGCGACTTTATCGTCGTCCCAGATTTCGATTGCTTTGAATGTTTGGATAACCGTTTGGTAATCGCGCCGGACGTTTTCTTTGAGCAAATTCCATTCGGCTTCATCGACGGTTTTGACCAGCCAGCTTTCGTCCCAATCTACCTTTTCAATTCTGCCGTCGATAAATTCGACGAGCGCGACGAGATAATGTCTCGCGTGTTCGAGATGTGAAACAAAAGTCGCGCCGCCGATTGAGCGTGAAGCGTCCGCCGCCGAAATTTTCTCAATCGTATTTAAAACGCCGACGCCTTGGTCGAGATAACGGCTGCCTTCAGGCGGCGAGCCTTCAAAAGTTTCGGTCAAAAGCGCGAGAAGATTTTCTCTGAAATGCTCTGTTTTTATCGAATTTTTATCCATCTGCGTCTCGTGATAATCTGTGGTTTCAATTTCTTTTTATGACGGAAAACATCGAAAAATTTATCGGCGAATTTGCCAGTAGTTTGCGCGAAGACAAATTTGTCAAAATGACTTTGGGCAATTATCGCGGAAACGACGCGCATTTGCAAAAACTGCTCGTTCGACTGATTGAAACGAAACGCGGCAGGCGTCTTTTTTTTCTTTACCGGCAGGACACGCGCGACACGGCGAAGAATTTCGATTTCGCGGAAGGCGTCGCACGGGTGAAAGAATTTTTGGGACGGGATTTTTTCAGCGGTCATCTTTTTACGACGGAAAACGATTTTCAGCTCGACATCGGGAAAAAAGGAAAATCGCGCCTTAATACAGCAAAACCGACGTTTAAAGACAAACCGCCGGTTGACCACAACCGCGAGAAACAAATTCTGGTTAATCCGAACAGTTTTTATTTGAAAGCTCTTGGAATTACAACCGACAGAGGCGAAATCCGCGACA
>JALZOE010000552.1 GCA_030857325.1 Acidobacteriota bacterium | reverse complement strand
ATTCTAAACTTGTATTGCGTTTCTCGGCTTTCTGCGCTTCGTTCAAACGCCCGTATTCGTAAATCGCGCTTTCCCAATCGCCATACATCGCGTTCGGCAGGACGATAAATTTCGCGCCGAACATTTCCCGCGCTTTATCGACTTCGGCGAAACGGTCGGCGATTGATTTCCTTTCAAACGCGCTCGATAAATCGTTGAGGTTGTCGCCGACGAGCATCACAATTCGGTGATTCTGCAAAACCGTCTGGCGGCGCGCTTCTTTGCCCGATTCGGTTTGACGAAGCATCACGGTTTCGTTTGAAACGTCCGGGAAACCGACCGACTTTAAATTGTCAATCGTCGCCTGTCGCTGAACTTCGTCGCGGTTTGAAATATAAAAAACGCGAACGCCTTTCGAGGCGGCGTATTTGAGAAAATCGAGCGCGCCGGGAATCGCTTTGGCTTCGCGCTTTTCGCCCCACGCATACCACGTTTCCAAATTGAACGGCAGACGATTTTTGATTGAAAAGGCTTGCTGCGGCGAGTTGTCGAGAACGGTTTCGTCAATATCGACGACGACGGCGCGCGCCCGTTTTCGCTCGGCTTTCGGCAGATTTTTCACATTCTTTTTATCGAAATCGGCGTCTAACCGCATACGCGCCAAATTAAAAGCCTGATACGCCAGCGCACGGTATTCGCCCGCTTTCTGCATATAAAGAACCGCTGCAACCTGATATTCGTTGTCGGCGACGGCAATCGCGGGCTGCGCGGCGTTCTGCGCCGTCGAAGTAGTTACGAAATACGTCGAGACAATCGAAGATGCGACGAGTCCGGCGGTTAAAAGATAATTTCTAATTTTCATAATTTATTTTGATGTAAATTTTGCGGAAATCTTTTCGAGAGATTATATTCGAGAGATTATAAATGAATTATGCCCGAAAAGCCGAAAAACGAAAACGACAAGGAATGCGAGCCGAAAAATTCGCCTGAAAACAAACCGGAAATCGGCGACGCGGATTCATGGAGTCAGGAACAACGCGAGCGAAGTTATTATTACGACGACGCGCACGGCTACGAAATTTATAATCCCGACGAAGACGACGAAGACGAAGACGAATAAAATTTAAGGTGAAAATAACGCGCTTCACGATTGGAATTTGTCGCCGATAAAATGGCTTCGTATCGAAAGAAGTAAAAGCAATTTTTTATTTGTTTTGCCGAAAAGGGAAATCCGCAGGTAAAGGTTCGCCGTAAGTGCGCTCGTAAATATATCGCTGTTGTTCGATTTCGGATAAATCTTTCGGCATTGTGGCGAGAACGATTTTTCTGGCGGAGATGAACATTAAAGAAGCGGTTTTCGTGCGCTCCTGCGGCGAGCGGCGCTTCCATAACTCGTCCAGCATTTCTGTTATTTCCGGCGTCGTATCATTCATTTCTTAACTTTTCCAAACATTCTTCAAATAAATCATTCACGCCGAGTTTTTCAGACCAATTTGCAATATAAAATTGTTCAAAACCGGATTTCAAAAGATTTACAATGTCGCGCATTTGAAAACCGGAGCGCGTGTCTTTCACCCACAGCAGTTTTGAAATTATCAAATCTTCCTTGTCGGTAATCCAAACTTCAAAATCGAAGTAATTTACTCTTTGACGGTTTTCAAGGGCGTTTTGTTGGAATTCCGAATTTTTTTTTATGAAGCAGTCAATCTTAAAAGACGACGCGTGATGAATTAAATTAAACATCGATTGACGCGCAATCGCGTCTTTAATTCGATTGTGCGGAACGTAATAATCCGGCTCGAACAAAGATGCGATTTGCTTGCCTTTGGCGGCATTTAATTCAACGACAATATCAATATCAGCCGTGTAGCGCGGCGTCGCGTAATACATCATCGCCATCGAACCCGAAAGCATATAAGCGATGCCGCCGCTTTCAAAGCGTTCGGCAACGTCGCGTAAAATTTCGTTCGGCTCGATTATTTCTGACATTGTATTTCGGATTATAAAACAAAAATCGTGAACGGAAATACATCCGCTCACGATTTTTTACGATTAACGATTTAACGAAAAATTATTTCTTCGGACGCTCGTTCGGCTTCAAAACTCTTTTTCTCAAACGGATTGATTTCGGCGTAACTTCGACAAGCTCGTCGTCGGCGATAAATTCTAAGGCTTCTTCCAAAGATAAATCTTTAACGGGAACAAGCCGCATCGCTTCGTCCGCGCTCGACGTTCGCATATTGGTCAGCTTCTTTTCCTTAATCGCATTGACATCCAAATCGACGGCGCGCGCGTTTTCGCCGATTAACATTCCTTCGTAAACCTTTGTTTGCGGATTGACGAAAAGTTTTCCG
>JALZOE010000131.1 GCA_030857325.1 Acidobacteriota bacterium | reverse complement strand
AATCTTAAAGCCGTTATGGTCGGGCGGATTGTGCGAGCCGGTTATCATCACGCCGCCGTCAACCTTTTCAGTGAAAACCGCGAAATATAAAACCGGCGTCGGAACTCTGCCGATGTCCAAAACGTCGCAGCCCATTCGGTTTAATCTTTCTACCAGCAAATCACGAAAACGCGGCGAGCTGACGCGCGCGTCATAACCGACGGCGACGCGCTTTGCGTTATTTTTAACAAAAAACGTGCCGATGGCGCGTCCTAAAATCGAGACGGTTTCATCCGTTAGGTGTTCGCCGACGATGCCGCGAATGTCGTATTCTCTGAAAATATTCGGATTCATATTTAATATTTAGTAAATGGTTAATCGTAAATCGTTAATTGTTTCAATCGAGAATTTACCATTTACCATTTACCATTTACCATTAGCGATTCACGATTCACGGGCTTTTCGGATATACTCGCAATTCGGGCGCGGGCAACAAGCGGCTGCCGGATGGCATCGAAACTTATCGTTGTTTCGTCAGAAAACATCAATAAAATCAGTTATGAAAAATTTATTCAAATTTGTTTATTTTGCGGGGCTTTTTTCCGCTTTGTCATTGTCGGCTTGGGCGCAGACGCCGCGTCCCGCTGCGACTCCGCCGCCCGGCGACGATACGGGCGCGGTCAAAACTTTCGAGGTGCGCCTGCCGGTAACGGTCGTCGATAAAAAGAAAAATAAAAATCTCGTAGCGGGGCTTCTTCGCGGAGATTTTGCCGTATTTGAAGACGGCATTCAACAGGAAGTTACGTTTTTTACCGACGAGCGGACGAATCCGCCGATTTACGTCGGCGTCCTTATGGACACGTCGCCCTCGACCGCCGGAAAAATGGATTTTTCCAAACGCGCCGCCAAGGATTTTATTTATACCGTAACGCGCATTCGCAAAGATAAAGCGGCGTTTATGACGTTCGACAATGAAGTAAATCTGCGGCAGGATTTTACCGATAAACTCGACCTACTCGATAAATCCGTCGATAAGGTGAAAAAAGTCGGCTCGCAGACCGCGCTTTACGACGCAATCTGGCAGTTTTCCGATGAAAAGCTCAGAAACGCTCCGGGCAGACGAGTGATTGTCGTTATCACCGACGGCGACGACACGTTCAGCCGCGCCGATCTGCGGGATGCGATAGATATTGCACAGCGCACTGAAACGACCGTTTTTGCCATCTCGACCAAAGGCGGATTTTTAGGAAGCGTTCCCGGCGTCGAAGCCGGAACGGTTAAGGACGCGGGCGACAAATATCTGACGCAGCTTTGCGAACAGACCGGCGGCGCGGCGTTTTTCACCGGCGATATGCTGGCGTTGGAAAAATCTTTCGCCAAGATTTCCGAAGAATTGCGCTCACAATATATTATTACCTATCGCCCGGCAAATCAGAATTACGACGGAAAAGAAAGAAAAGTCGAAGTTCGCTTCGTCGGCAAAGATAAAGCCGACAAATACCGGATTCGCACAAAATCGAGCTACCGCGCCGTCAGAGACGATTTGAAATAATGGAAAACGGAAAATGTAAAATGAAAAATTATAAAAGATTTACGGTTGTTTTATTCGGCTTGCTGTTTACCGGCGCGTCTTTGATTGGATTCGACTATTCAAAAGCGCAGACCGGCAATCCGCCGACGAGCGTTTCGACCAGCCCGACGCCGCCGCCCGAAGAAGACGACGAAGTGATAAAAATCGATACGGAAGTCGTCAACGTGCTTTTTACGGCGCAGGACAAAAGCCGCCGTCTTTTGACGGACTTAAAACAGACGGACGTAAAACTTCTCGAAGACGGACAGCCGCAGGAAATCGTCTCCTTCGCCCGGCAAGTCGATTTGCCGCTTAGTTTAGCGATTTTAATCGATACGAGCGCATCTCAGGAGCGAACCTTGCCAGAAGAAAAAAGAGCCGCGAAATCTTTTATCGATTCGGTTATTCGACCTTCCAAGGACGAAGTTTCAATTGTTTCCTTTACCGGCGAAACTACGCTCGAACAGGGAATGACCAATAATCTGACACGGCTCGGTCGGGCAATCGACCGCGTGGAATTCGTTCCGCCGTCCGGTTACATCGGCGGCGGCGTCATTGCCGGAACGCCCTCCATTTCCGGCGGCAATCAGGCAGCGGCGGGTTCGACCGCCATCTGGGACGCGATTTGGGTAACAAGCGAAGACGTTCTGAAACCTTCGCCCGAAAAAACGCGCCGCGCCATAATTCTGCTGACCGACGGTATGAACACCTACGGGCAGAAACGGCTCGACGACGCCGTGCAAGCCGCTCTGCGTAACGAAGCGGTTATTTATTCAATCGGCATCGGCGACGATTTCCAATTTCAGGGCGTTGACGAAGGCACGCTCAAAAAAATATCGGAGCGCACCGGCGGACGCGCATTTTTCCCGCGCGACGAAGCCGAACTCCGCAAAGCGTTCGCGCAGATTCAGATTGAGATGCGCTCGCAGTATTTGATTGCCTACGAGCCTTCAAATCAAAAACGCGACGGCTCTTTCCGCAAAATCGAAATCCAAATCGCCAATCCCGAACTCGCCAAACAAAAAGTCAAATTAACCAACCGCCAGGGCTATTTCGCCAAAAGCGAAGCCGGAGAAACGAAAAAATAATCCGGCAAACAATATTTAATTAAAACAATCGACGGTTAGTTTTCGCCCTTCGCGGATGAAAACTAACCGTTTTTGTTTTAGAATGTCTGGAAGTTAAAAGTTCAAGGTTCAAAGTTCAAGGTTATTAAAACCCGACTTTGAACTTTGAACTTTAAACTTTGAACTTTTACATTTATGGAACTCGAAAAAGCATACAATCCGACCGAAGCCGAAGCGACACATTATAAAAACTGGGAAGCGAACAATTGTTTCGCGCCGGAAATCAACGAAAATCCCGACGCCGAAGCGTTTTCAATCGTCATTCCGCCGCCGAACGTAACCGCCGCGCTGCATATGGGACACGCGCTCCAGCATACTTTGATGGATGTTTTGACGCGCCGGAAAAGAATGCAGGGCTACAAAACCTTGTTTGTTGTCGGTGTTGACCACGCGGGAATTTCCACGCAATTAATGGTTACGCGCCAGCTGAAAAAAGACGAACACAAAACGCCGCAGGACATCGGGCGCGAAGCATTTACCGAAAAAGTTTGGGTGTGGAAACACAAATACGGCGGAACGATTATAAATCAAATCCGCCGCGAAGGTTTGTCGGTTGACTGGACGCGAGAGCGTTTTACGATGGACGAAAGCCTTTCAAAAGCCGTGCGCGAAGTTTTCGTGCGTCTTTACGAAGAAGGCAAAATTTATCGCGGCAAGCGAATCGTCAACTGGTGTCCGAACGACAAAACTGTTCTGTCGGATTTGGAAGTTCAGGACACGACGAAAAAAGACGGTAAATTATTTTATTTGCAGTATCCGGTAAAAGATTCGGACAAAAAAATCACGGTGGCGACGACGCGCCCGGAAACGATGCTCGGCGATTCCGCCGTCGCCGTTAATTCCGAAGACGAAAGATATAAAGATTTAATCGGGAAAACGATTTTACTGCCTTTGACGAATCGTGAAATTCCCGTTATTGCCGACGAATATGTTGACGCCGAATTCGGAACGGGCGCGGTAAAAATCACGCCCGCGCACGACCCGAACGATTACGAAGTCGGTCTGCGCCACAATTTGCCGCAAATCGAAATAATGGACGCTTCGGCGAAAATGAACGAAAACGCGGGCGCGGATTTTCAAGGTTTGGACAGATACGCGGCGCGTGAAAAGGTTGTTGAAGAATTTGAAAAGTTAGGATTACTCGAAAAAGTTGACGATTACGAAATCGTTCTGCCCGTCTGCGAGCGCTGCAAAACCGTCATCGAACCGCTTTTGTCGGAACAATGGTTTCTAAAAATGGACGAGATGCGCGATTTGGCTTTGGAGCTAATGAAGAAAGAACACGCGCCGCATTTCTTTCCGCAAATTCCGCACGAAAAAGTTTACACGACGTGGCTGGAAAATTTAAAAGACTGGACAATCTCGCGCCAGCTTTGGTGGGGACATCAAATCCCGGCGTGGTATGACGAAGCCGGAAACGTCTATGTCGCGCGCACCAAAGAAGAGGCGATGGAACAGGCGAAAACCGCGAAAATTATGCAGGACGCCGACGTTTTGGACACCTGGTTTTCGTCCGCGCTGTGGTCATTTTCGACTTTGGGCTGGACGGGCGAAACAGTGGAAACCGAAGACTTGAAAACGTTTCATCCGACAAATGTTCTCGTTACGAATCGCGACATTATTTTCCTGTGGGTTTCGCGGATGGTGATGACGGCGCTGAAATTCGTCGGCGAAAAGCCGTTTGAAGACGTTATTATTCACGGCACGGTTCTCGATAAAAACGGTCAGCGAATGTCGAAAACGAAAAACAACGGCATCGACCCGCTCGATGTTTTCGATAAATACGGCGTTGACGCGACCCGTATGACGCTGGCTGATTCGGCGACGGGCGTCGATTTCGCGTGGCGCGACGAAAAAGTCGAATCGTTTCGCAATTTCGCCAACAAAATCTGGAACGCGACGCGCTTTTGTCTCTTAAACGGCGACGGCGCGCAGGTCGATTATTCCTATTTGAATCCGAGAGCCGAAGCGATTGAAATCAAAAAAATACTCGGCGCGGAATTAATTGAATTGGACGAAGAAGACGAAGAATTTATCGATAAAATCAAGCCGGAGTTTGTCGCCGACAATCCAAAGGAAAATTTATCGCTCGCCGATAAATGGATTATCTCGCAATTGAATAAAACCGCTTTGAACGTCAATAAATCGCTCGAAAAATATGATTTTCACGACGCCGTTCAGACGCTTTATCATTTTTTCTGGGACGATTTTTGCGATTGGTATATCGAACTGGTCAAGGACGAAATCACGTCCGACGTGCCGAACGTTTCAAGAGACGCGGCGCGCTCGCGCATCATCACAATTATCGAACAATCGTTGCGCCTGCTTCATCCGTTTATGCCGTTTTTGACCGAAGAACTCTGGCAAAAACTGCCCGGCGTCTCTGTCGAACTGCACAACGCCGCATATAAAAACGCGAAACAGACGATTATGCTCGCCGATTTCCCGAAAGGCGACGCGAGTTTAATTGACGACGACGCGACGCGCGAAATGCAGTCGATTATCGAATTGATTTCAAAAGTCCGCAACATCCGCGCCGAAATGAATATCAAACCGGGCGACAAACCCGCGATTCACATTGCCGCAAACGCTGATTTGCAAAAGATTTTCACCCAAAACGAAGCGCAAATCTTAAAACTCGCCCGCGCAACCGAATTAAAACTTTCGGAAACATTAGAAGTTCCAAAGGCATCCGCCAAAACCGTTTTAACCGGCGGCGCGGAAATCGCCATTCCGCTCGAAGGTTTGATTGATTTTCAAAAGGAAACCGAACGGCTCGAAAATCAAATAACTAAATTAAATGTCGAAGGCGAGCGTCTGCAAAATCAGCTTTCAAATCATAGTTTCGTCGAGAAAGCGCCCGTCGAGAAAGTTGAAGGTTTGCGAGCGCGATTTACCGAAATCGAAACGCAGACTAAAACATTAAAACAAAATCTGGAAACCTTTAAATAGTAAGTTTAATTATTGTTCGGTAATCTGACGAGAAAAACATTATGAGTTGGGTAGATAACGGCGAAATATTAGGACAAATCGGCGAGTTTTTGCGCGAAGATTTGGGGCGCGGCGATTTGACGACGGCTTCGACCGTTCCGGCGGACGCGCGCGGGATGGGGAAGTTTCTGGCGAAAGAAGATTTTGTTTTGTGCGGTTTGGAAGTGGCGGAAGCGGTTTTCGCGCATCTCGACCCGGAAAGCCCGGAGATTGAAACGACCGCCGCCGACGGAGACGAGATTAAGGCGGGAACGGTTTTTGCGACCTTGATGGGTTTTGCCGACATTTTACTGGCGGGCGAGCGCGTCGCTTTGAATTTGATTCAGCGAATGAGCGGCGTGGCGACTTTAACCCGTGCTTATGTTAAAGCAATCGAAGGGACGAACGCGACGATTGTCGATACGCGCAAGACGACGCCGGGCTTGCGCCTGCTCGAAAAATACGCCGTAACCGTTGGCGGCGGAAAAAATCACCGGCTCGGCTTGGACGACGGCGTTTTGATTAAAGACAACCACATCGCCCTCGCCGGCGGCATTACCGAAGCGATTACGGCAGCGCGCATTAAGGTTGGTCATCTGCACAAAATCGAAGTCGAAATCGGCAATTGGGCGCAGTTGAGAGAAGCAATCGAAGCGGGCGCGGACATCGTGATGCTCGACAACCAGACGCCGGAAGAAGCCGAAAAGCTGGTCGAGATGTCCAGACAGATGAACCCGAACGTTTTAATCGAAGCGTCCGGCGGAATGGATTTGGACAAAGTTCGCTACTTTGCCGAAGCGGGCGTCGATTTAATCAGCGTCGGCAGAATCACGCATTCGGCGAAAGCGGTCGATATTTCCTTTAAGATTCAAACTTTGTAGGTTAGTGAATCGTAAATCGGGAATCGTCAATAGATAAAGAGAATTTTGGAAATTTTGGACGGTAGATTTGCGTGTTAATTTAGTTAAATCTTTGACTCTTTTTTACGGTTTGTATTTTCCTCGCCGGTTAAAACCAGCATTTCCTCGTTCGGTTTGATAAAAGGCGCAAACCAGATTAAAACGCCCGACGCGACGATTGCAATCGTGCAGGCGATTCCGCCTTCGATGCCGTAATCGCCGCCGGTTAGAAGTTTAATTCCCTGTTCGGTCTGCTGTAAAAACGGCGCGGTTGTCAAACTCGTAATGCCGCTGACGGGCAAGCCGAAAAACGCGCCCTGCAGCCAGTTCCACATCAAATGAATCCCGAACGGAAACCACAAATTGCGCGTTTTCAAATATGCAATGCCGAACCAAACGCCTGCCAGTCCGGTGTTTACCGTCGAAATCCAATCCGCGTTTTGATTTCTTAAATGCGCCGAAGCAAAAAACAGCGAAGTGAAAACGACTGCCAGCCACGCAAGGCGCGCGCGGGCGAAAGTCTGCAAAATATAGC
>JALZOE010000551.1 GCA_030857325.1 Acidobacteriota bacterium | reverse complement strand
TCTTAATATCCAGCCAAGCCAGGACATTTGGAAAATATAACCGCTTTATTTGCCAGACCTAATAAAATCAACAAAATCAAGAGAAACTTCTTCTCTAAAAATGGATAAAGTCGAGCTTATGAAAACAGATATTGTGAGATAACGCGGATTGCACAAAAACCAGCTGTTTTTACTTAATTTTTGTGCGACGCTACTGTATCGTAGATAAAAAACATTTTTCTGACGCTTGACAGATTCGCCCGGAAATCGCATTATTTGTTTTACACTTCGTGGTGAGTTATAGCGACTTGCGACCACGTTAAATAATCTGCTAAACAGCCCAGGAGAAGGATTTTAACGAAAAGTCTCGTGCTGTTTTAACAGGCGAGATTTTTGTTTTGTTCGTAGTTTGTATTTTGCTGCTTATCCTGTCTTCAAACAAAATACAAACTACGAACAATCGGGTATTTATGAGAAATTTTCGAGAACTACTCGGCGGCGACGGCATCTACGTTTTTGACGGAGCGGTCGGCACCAGATTTTACGATAAAGGCGTTTATATCAATCGTTCTTATGACGAACTTAATTTAACTGCGCCTGACCTTGTGCGCGAAGTCCACACCGAATATGTCAAGGCAGGGGCAGACATTATTGAAACGAATACTTTCGGCGCAACCC
The DNA here is from genome assembly GCA_030857325.1 of Acidobacteriota bacterium. GTDB lineage: Bacteria > Acidobacteriota > Blastocatellia > Pyrinomonadales > Pyrinomonadaceae. Next base: position 1,682 of record JALZOE010000551.1, on the reverse strand, counting down.
GACACCGACTTCTTCAGTATAGTCTCGAAAATAAATTGCGCGAGATTAATGTCGCCGGCGCGTGTCTTGCGCGTCTGGCGGCGGGCGAAAATGTTTTTGTCGCCGGCGCGGTCGGACCGCTTGATTTGCGAATCGAGCCGTATGGTCCGACATCTTTCGACGAAGCAAAGGAAATGTTCAAAGAACAAATCGCCGCGCTGCTCGAAGGCGGCGTTGACCTTTTCGTTCTCGAAACTTTTTCTGATTTGTCGGAGATTCAGCAGGCTATCAAAGCCGTCAAAGAATTGTGCGATTTACCGATAGTCGCGCAAATGACGATTGCCACCGACGGCAAAACAATTTTCGGCGCGGACACGGAAATTTTAGCCGGCAGATTGGACGAATACGGCGCGGACGTTATCGGTTTAAACTGCGGTGTCGGTCCGACGCACATTTTAACCGCGCTTGAAAAAATGCGTTCCGTGACGACGAAAAAACTCTCCGCCCAGCCAAACGCCGGCTTGCCGCGTGATGTGCAGGGCAGACAATTCTATATGTGTTCGCCCGAATATATGTCGAAGTTCGCTAAAAGATTTATCAAGGCGGGCGCGTCATTTATCGGCGGCTGCTGCGGCACGACTCCGCAACACATCAAACTAATTTCCGACGCGGTTCGCGCCGTTTCGCCGCGCCAATCGAAATCCGTCAAACCGGCGACGGGAACGGTAAAAGTTATTGACTTAAAACCGGTTGACGTTGAAATCGTGCCGCCGGAGATGCGCTCAAAATGGGCGCGGAAAATCGCGCTTGGCGAATTCGTAACATCGGTTGAAGTTTTGCCGCCAAAAGGCTGCGACGCGGCGAAAACTTTAGAATCAATCAAACTATTAAAAACGGCGGGCGTTGATGCCGTCAATATTCCCGACGGCCCAAGGGCGCAAACCAGAATGTCGGCGCAGGCGACGGCGATTCTTGTCGAGCGCGAAATCGGCATCGAAGCCGTTCTCCACTATTGCTGCCGCGACCGAAATCTTCTGGGAATGATGTCGGATTTATTAGGCGCGGCGGCATTGGGGGTTCACAATCTTTTAATAATTACGGGCGACCCGCCGAAGATGGGTCCGTTTCCCGACGCGACCGCCGTCTTCGATATTGACTCGATCGGTTTGACGAATATGGTCAACAAACTCAATCACGGTCTTGATTTGGGCAACAATCCAATCGGACGACCGACGGCGTTTTCAATCGGTGTCGGTGTTAATCCGGGCGCGATAAACGTCGAAGAAGAAATCCGCCGTTTTGAATGGAAAGTCGAAGCCGGCGCCGAATACGCCATTACGCAGCCGGTTTACGATACGAAACAGCTGCGCGATTTCCTCAAACGAGTCGAACACGTCCGCATCCCGATTGTCGCCGGAATTTTTCCGCTCGTTAGTATTAGAAACGCCGAATTTATGCACCACGAAGTTCCGGGCGTAGTCGTAACCCCGGAGATTTTAATGAGAATGCGCATCGCTTCCGACAGAAGTAAGGAAGCGGCGCGTGATGAAGGAATTAAAATCGCCCGCGAATCTTTGACGGAAGTTCGAGATTTAATTCAAGGCGTGCAGGTTTCCGCGCCGTTCGGAAATGTAAAATACGCGCTTCAAGTTTTCGATGTTTTGGACGAACTCAAGAGCACCGGAGAAGCGGCGGCGATTTCG